>JAVBSA010000393.1:0-2899 GCA_031556915.1 Victivallis sp. | reverse complement strand
GAGAGAACGTGAGGCTCCGCCTCAAACTCCGCCAACGGGCTCCGCGCCCTTTGGAATCCGCGCCAAGGCCGAAAGGCCCTGGACCCGGTCGGCTCCGCCTCCCCTACTTCCACGCCCCCACTTCCCGCAGCGCCTTTGCCGCCGGTTCCGGAATCACCCCTTCCGCATCCGGCCCCACGTTCAGCAACAGATTCGCGTTCCCCTCCTCGTGGCGGCGCAGGATTTTTATCAGCTCCTCACCCGTCTTCCAGTCGTGATCGTCGCTTTTATACCCCCAGCTGCGGTTGGTGGTGAACATCCCCTCCCACACCCCTTCCAGCACCCGATCCGGGTACTGGTTGTCGGCGAGGCATTCGTAATCACCCACCCCGTGGCCGACCCGGCCGCTGACCAGGCAGGCGGGTTGCAACGCGTGGACATAATCCTCAAGCTCCTTGCTCTGCTCCGGCGTGATCGAAATCGGCGTGTCGAACCAGATCACCGCCACCGGACCGTAATCGGTCAGCAACTCCTTCAACTGAGGTTTTACTTTCTCATCGAGATATTCCCGGAACCCCCGTTCAGGGTCGATTCCGCCTTCGAGCGGACGCCAGTTGGCTTTTCGCAACTCCGCGGGGCCGCCCGTGGCGACGTCGGCTCCGCCTGCTCCGCTCAGGAAGCGCAACATCAGAACATGTTTGCCGGGGGTGAGTTTCAAATTGAACACGTGATTGGTCAGCGCGATCGGCTTGAATTCGTTCCCGGCCCCGCCGCCCTCCTGATAGGTGTCGTAAACCAGTTTACCGTCGAGGTACCATTGCATCCACCAGTCGGCTCCCGCTCCCATCGTGAGTTGCGTTTCCTGTTCCACCGTCAACGTGGTGTAGGCATAGGCGATGCGGTGACGGCGGCCGCGCGGCGGCTCCGGCCCCAGGAGCGGGTCGAAATCGAATTTCCCGTCAACGAAAGTCACATCCGTGCCGGGAACCGTTTTCCCGTTGAGCGTAAGCTGTTCCGGAATCTCCAGCATCGGCGGCAGCCCGTCGTCCGTGGCGAAGGGGGCGAAGACCCGCCAGCGTTCCGGCCAGGTGATGCTGCCCTCGATCGCTTCGACCGCGTCCTTCCGGCGCTTGGGGTAATCCCAGTAATTGCCCGAGCCGCCGGGCTCGTGCCAGTCCTGATCCTGCGAATAATAGAAGCCCAGCCGGATTCCGGCGCGGGAACACTCCTCCGCCAGTTCCGCGATGGGGTCGCGCCCGAACGGCGTCGCGTCGACGACGTTGTAACGGCTGACTTGCGAATGGAACATCGCGAAACCGTCGTGATGCTTCGCCGTGATGATGATGTATTTCATCCCGGCCGCTTGCGCCAGATCCACCCAACTTTTCGCGTCGAACTTTTGCGGATTGAACTCGTTTGCCAGCTGTTCATATTCGCGCACCGGGATTTTGAGCGTGCTCATGATCCATTCGCTGACCGCCCCCGAGCCCTGGGCGCGCCCCTTCCAGAACCCCGCCGGGATGGCGTAGAGCCCCCAGTGGATGAACATGCCGAACGCCGCCTCGCGGAACCAGCCGATGCGGCCGCCGGTCATGATACGATCCGGTCGAGCAGTTGTTCGAGATCGGTTTCGACGAGGCATTCGTAATTGTCCGCCGCGCCGTAATAAATTTTGAGCGTCCCATCCGGTTCCGGAATCGCTCCGCACGGGAAAATCACGTTGGGCACGAAGCCCGACTGCTCGTATTTCGCCTGCGGAACCATCAGCGCCCCGTCGGATTGACCGATCAGTTTCGAGGGATCCTTCAAATCCAGCAGAATCGCCCCCATGGTGTAATAGTGCCCGGCGCAATTGCGGCAGACGGCGTGGGTGATGACGAGGTATCCGCGGCGGGTTTTCACCGGCGGCGCGCCCGCGCCGATCTTGAAATTGTTCCAGAGCGCCATCTGGGGCAGCACGTCGCGCCCGGTGACGGAAGCGCGCAGTTCACTCCCCGGCGAAACCTCTTTCGCCAGGATTTCTTTGGAATTCCCCCAGAATTTGAGGTCGGGCGAGTAGCTGATCCAGATTCCGCCCCGGCCGTCGATCTCCGGGCGGTGGAGCAAGGCGTACATCCCGTCGATTTTCTCCGGGAACAGCACCCCGTTCCGGTTCTGGGGGTGGTGCGGGAACGCGACGTGCTTCACCGTTTTGAAGTCGCTCGTTTCCCCGATCCCCACCATACAGCCGTGGGAACTGTTGGCGGCGTAGGTGATGAAATATTTCCCTTCGACGGCGTTGATTCTGGGGTCGAACCAGGAACGCGAGGTGTATTCGTCATATTCCGCCATGTCGTCCGCCGTGAACCTGACCGGTTCGGGATCGGGTTGGAACCCATAGCCGTCCCGGCTCCGGGCCGTCCAGGCGTATTGGCGGCGGGCCATGTCTTCGCAGCGCACCATCATGATGTATTCGCCGCCGATTTTGACCGCACCGCCGTTGTAGACGGCAAAACAGTCGAAGGGCATGTCCGCCGGGGTCAGGACGGGATTTTTCTCGTAACGTTTCATTGGTTATTCCTGTATCCGGTGAAAGGTCATGTCGTCGAACCAGACTTTGCCGGTCTGATTCGGCAGGACGGAGACGGTGAGGAAGGCGAGCCCCTCCTTGAGATCCGGCCAACTTTCCGTGTCCGTGGGAACTTCGACCTTGACCGTGTACTCTTTCCATTCGTTCGTCAGCTTCAAGAATTCGCTCTTGTGGAAATGCTTCCCGGCGTGGCCGAAGACGGCCCACACCTGGCAGGTGGCGCGGATCGAAAGCTCCTTGTCCGCCCGCGCCTGGAAACGGAACTCGAACGGTTTGCCGGGGAAAAAGGGCAGCCGGATCGAATTGATGCTCGGCATCAGGCTGAAATCCGCCAGCATGCTTTTTTCGCCC
>JAVBSA010000277.1:0-9810 GCA_031556915.1 Victivallis sp. | reverse complement strand
GTGGCCCGGCTGACCCCGCGCGCCAACGACGCACAGATGAAATCCATGCTTTCCCCGCTGCTCGCCAAAGCCCCCTTCTGGCCCGGCGACCCGCTCGCGGCCACACTGGAAAAGATGAGCGTCTGGGGGGAGCTCCCGGCCAAAACGCTCGAACTCCTCTCCGACGCGACCGCAAGGATTTTCCCGGAAGAATACCTCGCCCGCTGCGCGATGCGGTTCCCGCTGAAATCCCTCAACGCAGTCTGCTCCAACGTTCCGGAAGAGATGCTGTTCGATTCCTTCATGGAAGACAAAGGCTGTACCGCCGACTTCCTGCTCTGGATCTGGAAAAACCGCAAAAAGAGCAATAACGAAGAACTCCTGACCATCCTGACCGTCGATAACGTCCTCAAAACGCTCATGCAGGAAAATCTGCCCAAAGTCTGGGGGACCGCCATGCGCGAACTGCGGGGGATGCTCCTCGACAACGCAGATTTCCAGAAACAGCTCATCCACGCCGCCGAAGACGAAGTCGGCCTCTTCGCCTCCGCGCTTCACGGAGCGCTTTTCCTGAATCCCGGCGAACGGCAGAGCCTCATGGTCAAACTTTCACGCGTTTCGCCCCTCTTCCGCGACCACCTCGAAGGCGGCGCGGGCCAGAGCATCCTCAAAGCCGGAATCGGCGTGGTGGATACCAACGCCCCCAAAAGCGTCGAACCGCACTACACCAGCACCAAGTCGCATAAGCGCCTGATCAAAGAACTCGAGGACATCATCAACGTCCATATCCCGGAAAACCGCGAGGCGCTCAAAACCGCCCGCGCCCACGGCGACTTCCGCGAAAACTCGGAATTCGACGCCGCCAAAGAACGGCGCAACTTCCTGTCGCGCCGGCGCAGCGAACTCGAACGCGAGCTCACGATGATCCAACCGCTCGCCCTCAACGCCATCCAGGTGGACGGCGAAGCGGTCATCGGCTGCGAAGTGGAACTCGCCTACGCGGACGGCAGCAGCGAAACCTTCCTGCTGCTCGGCGCCTGGGACGGCGACCCCGACCGGAAATTCCTCTCCTATCGCACCCGCCTCGGCGAAGCCCTGCTTCACCGCAGAATCGGTGATAAAATCGAAGTTCCCGGCAAAGGAGAAGGCCAGCTCAAAGCAGTACGCCCCCTCCCCGAAACAATCATTCTCGAACTGGATGCATAAACGTGCCGGGTAATTCCACGTGTTTCTAAAAAAAGGCACAGCCAAGGTCGAGGAAAATTATTTTCCGGTGCTCACCGCCTATCCCAAACGGGCGGCTAAATGGCAACGGGTTCTCGATTACCGCGAATTGCCGACAACCGGTTCCCTGCCGGTCGTCGGCACATGTTTCGACATCAAAGCCGCAACGCCAAACGCACGCGGCAAACGAATCGCATTCCTGAGCGACCTCCACTACGGCGGCAAACTCTCCGAACGCGGATTGGTGGCCGCCGCCGTTGACATCCTCTGGAAATTCCGCCCCGATTATCTCTGCCTCGGCGGCGATATCGTGGCGGACGCCAGCGAAATAAATTCTCTCCCGGAACTGCTGGCCGAATTGGCCGAATGCGCCCCCGTCACTCTCGCCATCCCCGGCAACTGGGAACGGGGCAAAACCTGGCTCCCGGTCGATTTCTGGCAGGATCTCTACAGCCGCGCCGGCATCCGCTTCCTCAGCAACAGCACCTTCGAAAATCAGGACTTCTTCTTCTACGGCTGCGACGAACTCCCGCAGGGAACCCCTGCCCTGCCCACCCAGTGCCCGGCAAAAAAAGAAAATATCCTGCTCTGTCACCGCCCCGATATCGTGGTCGGTCTCGACTCCCGGAACATACTCGAACCGTTCCGCCTGGTTCTATGCGGACACACCCACGGCGGACAAATCCGCTTCCCGCTCATCGGATCCATCTACGCCAGAAGCTGTTACGGCAAAAAATTCGACTACGGACTCTTCCGTCACCGCAACCAGCACACGGAAATGATCGTCAGCTCAGGCATCTCCAGCCGTTCCTTCCCCTTCCGCCTCAACTGCCGGCGCGAAATCTTACTCCTCCAATTCTCCTGAAGCCCTTCAAAATGAAACGCACAAGGCGTTGAAGCTCCGCCTTGTGCGTTTTGATTTGGTCTCTTGTTCCCGGGGGGTTACATGCGATCGACGACGGCCTCGGCGAATTTGCTGCAGGAGACTTCGGTGGCGTTGTCCATGAGACGGGCGAAGTCGTAGGTGACGACTTTGTCCGTGATGGCGCGTTCGGTTCCTTTGATGACGAGGTCGGCGGCTTCGGTCCAGCCGAGGTGGCGGAGGAGCATTTCGCCGGAGAGGGCGAGCGAACTCGGGTTGACCTTGTCGAGCCCGGCGTATTTGGGTGCGGTTCCGTGGGTGGCTTCGAAGAGGGCGTGCCCGGTTTTGTAGTTGATATTGGCTCCGGGGGCGATGCCGATTCCGCCGACGCATGCGGCGAGCGCGTCTGAAACGTAGTCGCCGTTGAGGTTCATGGTGGCGATGACGTCATACTCGTCGGGGCGGGTTAGGATCTGCTGGAGGAAGGCGTCGCAGATGCAATCTTTGACGAGGATCTGCCCGGCGGGCGCTTTCCAGTCGCAATCGGCTGCGGCGATGGCTTTGCCGGCGTATTCGCGTTTCACCAGTTCGTATCCCCAGGCTTTGAATCCGCCTTCGGTGAACTTCATGATATTGCCTTTATGGACGAGGGTGACGGATTTGCGGTTGTTGGCGATGGCGTAATCGATGGCGGCGCGGATGAGCCGTTCGCTGCCTTCGATGGAAACCGGCTTGATCCCGATGCTGGAGCTTTCGGGGAAGCGTATTTTGCTGACCTTCATTTCCTTCTGGAGGAAATCGATCATCTTCTTCACTTCCGGGGTGCCTGCGTTCCACTCGATACCGGCGTAGATGTCCTCGGTATTTTCGCGGAAGACCACCATATCGGTTTTCTCCGGTTCTTTCACGGGGGAAGGCACGCCGTTGAAGTAACGCACGGGCCGCAAACAGACATAGAGGTCGAGTTCCTGGCGGAGGGCGACGTTGAGCGAGCGGAAGCCGCCGCCGACGGGGGTGGTCAGCGGCCCTTTGATGGCAATCAGATATTCGCGGATGGCGTCGACGGTTTCGCCGGGCAGCCAGAGCTCTTCCCCGTAGACCTGATTGGCTTTTTCGCCGGCGAAGACTTCCATCCAGGCGATTTCGCGTTTGCTGCCGTAGGCTTTTTTGACTGCGTTGTTCCAGATGTGCATCGAAGCGCGGGTGATATCCGGGCCGATGCCGTCGCCTTCGATGAAGCCGACGACCGGGCGGTCCGGCACCTGAAGTTTGCCGCTGGAATCGGTCGTAATGCGGTCGCCCGCGGGAATCTGGATTTTCCGGTAAGCCATAATAAAACTCCTGAATGTATTGTGAGAAAACACTTGTCATAATATAGTTCTCCGCCGGGAATTCTGCAACCCGGTGTGGGGAAGAAGAGGAGCAATCGCAACAAAAATAAATTTTTTTTCAATTTCCCCATTGACAATAAAAACGGAACCTATATATTATATGGTAGATATGCCAAACGGCAACAGCCCTTATATTTAAGGAGAAGGGATTATTATGAAATATTTAGCGGTGTTTTTGATTGCATTCTGTGCGACGTTCAGTTCCTTCGGTGCTTTTCAGTACGGCGGTGAAAACAGCTTCTACATCACTGAAACGGCTAGTTTGTCCGTTCAAGTCACGGGGAACGACCTTTTCAAGAACTATAATGTGTTCGGTTATCAGGTCGTGAGCGCCGATGGCTCCACCCGGACCGTGGAGATGCCCACGGCTAATGCCAACGGCAAGAAATTCGACCTCGGCAGCTTCAATACCGGCGATACGGTCAGTTTTTTCGTGGTGAAAAACGGTGAATACAGCACTGATTTCCAGTTGACCAAAACCGACGGCAACAACCATTTCAACCTGGAAGTCTGGGGCGCGAATTGGAGCGGCGCCACTGTTTTCGAGATCAAGATCAACGGCGGCGAAGCAATTGCCTTCAATCCGGCGGATCCTTCCGGCGGCGGCACTTCCCCCACCGGCCAGCCCCTGCCCGGCATCCTGGCCTCGCTGCTGATCGGCGGTTCCGTGCTGGGCATTGCCCGCCGCGCCAGGAAAAAGCAAGCCTGATCGACCATCCGGCGATGACAAAAACCGCTCAAGTTGCCTGAGCGGTTTTTTTCTGCCGTAATTCCAGGGAATTTTCAGGAATATTCCGGAAGAGCTCTTGACATTTGACTTGCAATCTGGTATAATATTAGTACCAGATTGCAACAGGAGCTTTTCATGAACCATGTTCTCGATAAAACGGAAAGTCTGAAGAAGACGTTAAGTTATGAAATCCTTTCGGGGTATTACGCCGCGGGCGGCAAGCTGCCGAGCGAACGGGAACTCGGTGAAAAATACAGCATCAGCCGCAACACGGTCCGCCTGACGCTGGACGAGCTGGCAAAGTCCGGCGTCATCGTCCGGCGGCCCCGTTCCGGCGCGGTGGTCACCCCGGCGGCTCCGGCGATCCTGCGGAACGCGGGCGCTTCGGAATCGGAACTTTCGGTCGCCTGGATTTTGCCGCCCGACCAGATTTCGAACCCGGTCATTCAGTCCATTTTCGCGGTTTTCCGCAATTACTGCTCCGCAGGTGTCCGGGTTTCGGTTCTTTTCATCGACCAGCTGGCGTCGGAGAAGTTCGAGAACCTGAGAGCCGATATGGCGATTCTCTTTTCCGTTCCGGCCAGCGGGATCCGGCAGAAGCTCAAAGCGCGGATCCCCCATCTCGTGCTGCTCAACGCCGTCGATGACGATTACGACTACATCGCCCCCGACAACCGGCTCGGCGGCCGGATGACGGCGGAATACCTCATCCGCAACGGCCACCGTAAAATCGGCGGCGTCACCTTTGACGATCAATTGCCCGGCAGCGATTTCAAAGAGAGGCTCGACGGGTGCATCGAGGTGTTCGGCGAAGCCGGGATTCCGTTCCGTTCGCTCCGGATTCCGGCGCTCCGCTTCAACGATTTCCGCTACCGCCGCAAGCTGGTGGAGCCGGCGGTCGACGGGGATTTCACCGCATTGGCGGCCGGGTGCGACGCCATTGCGGCGGAATTGTGCGCGGCCGCCTGCGCCCGGGGCAGAATGATCCCGTCGGATTTAAGCGTCATCGGTTTCGACGACCAGTTTTACGCTCAATACATGTTCCCCCCGTTGACCACGGTGAAATATCCCGCGGAAGCGATCGCGATCCACTTGGCCGGAGTCACGGACAGCCTGCTCAAGGGCGGCGACGGCCATATCCGGAAGCTGATCGCCCCGGCGCTGGTCGAACGGGAATCGGTTTGTGTTATCGTCCCATAACCATAAGAAAGGAAACGGACATGAGAAAAGCATTCACATTGATCGAACTATTGGTTGTGATCGCCATTATCGCAATCCTGGCCGCCATGCTGATGCCCGCATTGGCCGGGGCGCGGGATCGCGGCAGGGCGATCAGCTGTACGGGGAACGTCCGGCAGATCGCTTCGTCCATGAATTTCTACGCCAACGATTACTCGGACTACTTTCCGCGTTACAACAGCCACAGCTCCGGCGGCGGCAACGCCGCTTACTGGGTCAATGCCCTGGTCGAGGGGCAGTATGCCCCGACACCCCAATGGGTCGACCGGAGCTATGCAAAAACTTCCCGCCAGAAACCGACGATTTTCCGCTGTCCCTCCGAGACGCTCGAAAACTCCGGCGACTACGGCGTGCCGATCAGCTGGGGAGCCTCCCAGGTGCCGACATATGAAAAAATCTTCTTCGACCAGGCGGTGAATGTGAAGCGCGACGCCGTCCGGGCGGCGTCGTCGCGGCTGCTGCTCTCCGACGCGGGGGAGACCATCTCGGCGGGCAACTACAAACCGGCGCTCTGCATCTACGTCAACCTCGACAGCTACTACAGCCCGAACCCGCGCCACAACAAAAACCGCGACGTCAACGTGGCGTTTTTCGACGGCCATGCGGCGGCGGTGTACAAAGGGAACCTCACCAACGCGGTCAACATCAACAACATCTACGGAAAGCTCAATCCATGAAGTTCCGCCACCTCCTCATTTCGCTGTTTTTTGCAACGGCGCTCCCCGCCGCGCCCTCCTGGATCTGGTATCCGGCGGGAACGCCTTCGACCGCCTTCCGCAAAAGCATTCCGCTCGATGAGGAGGTGAAATCCGCCGTTTTTCATATGGCCTGCGACGGACGCGCCCTGATCAACCTCAACGGCAAATTGCCCTTTGCCGGAACGCAGACCCCGTGGCTCAACCTGGTCATTTTAAAAGTTCAGCGTTACGATATGACCAAAGCGTTCGTCAAAGGCGAAAACCTGTTTGCCGTTTCCGCCTGGCCGGGCGAACAAAGCGCGGGGTTCATCTGCAAAGGTGAAATCGTGCTTGCTTCGGGCAAAACGGTCATTGTCGACTCGGATTCCAGCTGGCTCGCCTTCGACCGGGAGTCGTTCCGGGTTCCCGGCGAGGAGCTCTGGCAGTCGAAAAATCCACGCAACTGGAATCAGCCGGGCGGCGACTTCTCCCACTGGAAACCGGCAAAGGAACTCGGCCCGCCCGACCTGGAACCCTATTGCGGGTTGCTGGATCCGACTCTCCTGCGGCGCGACGACCATTATTCCACCGATCCCGCCAGGCAGGGGCGGCTGATGCTGGATGATTTCGCCGATATTTCCAGCTGGCTCGGCGGTCCGCGCCGGGGACACGATCCCTCGGCGACCCGCCCCGTCTACTTCAGTTTCGGCTCGATTCCGGCGCCGGAACGCGACGACGGATTCTGCGGCGAGTTCCGGTTCGCTTTCCGCGAAAAAAATGGCGTGGCCGGATTCTCCAAAAACGCGGTTGTCCAGACCTGGAGCATTCCTGTTGCGATCACGTTCTCCGCCGACACGGCGGGGCGGACGGGCGGCGTCTCCTTCGAATTCGAGGACAAGTCGGGCAAGCAAATCACCACACGCGAAGTCCCGATCACCGGCGGCGACGGCTGGCACGATTACCGGCTGCCCTTCGACGGCAACGTCCCCGTGGCGATGCGGCAGCTCATCTTCCGGCTGGACGAACCGGGAACCGGCGGAATCCGGTTCGACGACCTCGCATTCGAAGCCGATGTCTCCAACCCGCGCAAACAGATCGACATCCATCCCGAATACGGGAAATTGGCCCACGCCCCCGACACACCTGTCGAACTCGCGTTCCGGGTCAGGAACGCGCTGCGGGAACCGGTGCAATGCACCTTTCTCCTTCGCGTCTTTTCGCCGGATGGAACCTTAGAGAGAACGCAAACCGCCGCAACCGGAATTCCGGCGGGCGGAGTCGGAAAAATCCGTTTTGCACTGGATGGGTTTTCCCGACTCGGCCCCTACCGGATCGAGCTCGCAGCCGCCAACGGCAAAGAAAAAAATGTCGTTCAGGGATGGCTGGGCGTCTTTGTGCCCAACAACGGCCGCGTCAACAAACTGCCGATGTGGTTCGGGATCGAGGATCAGGAGTTCCACACCGCACCTTATGAAGTGAAATTGCACGCAGAATGGATGAAACTCCTCGGCGTCGATCTCCTGCGCGGCATTTTCATGGGCGGCGCTTCCCAGTACGAACGGGGAGCCGCCGCCGGGCTGGAGGCGTTTGCCAAACTCTGGCAGCCCCATTTCGACGCGGGGCTGGACCTGCTGCTCGACTACGCCGCCGACGTTCCCCCCTGGACCATATCCGACGCCAAAAAGCAGAACGACCGCAACTGGTACCGCAACCAGATGGCCGACCGGCCGGAGATGTTGGCCGAACACATCCGCGACGTCGCAAAATTCATGGCGAAACACCCGCAAATCAAATATTTCGAGTGGCTCAACGAACCCGACCTCAACGGATTCCGGGGTACGGCGGATGAATACATCGCCAGCTTGAAACTCATTTACCCGATCATCAAACAGACTGCGCCCAACGTGAAAGTCACCACCGGCGGCATGGTGGTCACCCACCCTTACGGCAAGCCGGACTTCACCCGGCGCGTCTATACCGAATGCGCCGGCTTTTACGATATCGCCGCCTTTCACTGTCACGACGACATCAACGCCTATAAACGGTATCATGAAGCGATCCTGAACACCGGAGTCTCCAAGCCGATCGCCAACACCGAGGCGGGCTGCCGCTCCTACCTGAGCGCCCCGTCGCTTTTCTTCGCCCAGGCCGCGACACTGGTCAAAAAAATCGCCTGGGCCAAAAGCCGCAACTCGGAGTTCTACATCTGGTTCATGCTTCAGGATTACTGGGATAAATACGTCAACGCCGACGACTCCTTCGGCCTCGTCACCGTCGACAACCAGCCCAAACCCTCCTTCATCGCCTACAATGAACTGATCCGCCAACTGGCCAACGCCATTCCGGCAGGCGAAGCGTCGCTTGACGCCCGGCTCGAAACACTTCGCTTCCGCCGGGGAGCCGAAGAGATCTTCGTCTGCTGGCCGGTCAAACCCGGCGCATTCCACTTCTCCGTCCAAAGCACGGTCCCGGTCTCGTTCATCGACATCTTCGGCAACCGCCGGGAATTCCCCTCCCAAGGCAACTCCGTGTCCCTCACAGCATCGGAGCTGCCCTTCTACCTGACCGCCCCGGCCGGAACCCTGACAGCAGGCCGCCAGACACTCGTTCCCGCCGCCGGCTCCGCCGGTGTCCCCGGCGAAACCACCGGTCTTCAGCTCACGCTGACCAATACCATCGGCAAAAAAACAGAATTCTTTCTGACAGGCGGCGACAGCAGAACAACCGCCCTCCTCGCGCCGGATGAGTCGAAAACCATCCGCCTCCCCATCACAATCGACGCCGGAGCGGTTCCCGGTTCCACCGTGATTTTCCCCGCCGAATTGAGCGCAAACGATGTTCGGCAGCCGGTCATCCTGCCGGTCGCCGTGGCGCTGCCGGTCCCCCCAATAACCGCTCCTGCCGCGATCCTCAAAATCGACTCCGCCGACGCCCTGACCGAACTCGCGTTCGACCCGGTGACGCCGCGCTGGAGCGGCCCCGAAGACCTTTCCGCCGAAATCTCCGTCCGCCACGACCAGGCCAACCTCTATTTCGACATCGCCGTCCGCGATCAGGAACATAACACCCCCTTCGACGGAATCAATATCTGGAAAAACGATTCCATCCAACTCGCCTTCTCTCCGCCGGAAGGAAAACCAACCGAAATCACCGTCTCCGGCAACCAGGCGTGGCGCCACATCGCCCCCGCCCCGCAACAGATCGGCAAACTCGAAATCCCAACGGAAACAACCCGCACCGGCAACACAACCCGGTACAAATTCACCATTCCTCTCGCCGAAGTCGGCCTTTCCCCCCAAACGACTCTGTTCCGACTCTCAATCCTGATCAACGACAACGATCAAGGGAAACGTCTCCGCCTGATGGAATGGGGCCGCGGAATCGAAGGCGACAAATCCCCCGAACTCTTCAACTGGGCCAAACTACTATAGCACAGGGCTTGAGGCTCCGCCTCAAACTCCGCCAGGAGGGCGCGTCGCCCCTCCTGGACCTTCCCGACCGGCAGGGTGCCGGCGCCGGCCGCAAATTCGCTGCGCGAATTTGCTCAACTTTTTTCTGATGTACAAGTACGCTGGTAACCAGAAAGAACGGGGAGCATAAGAGCGGCTGGCTGGCCCCGCGTCGGCCTTAGAAGCGCGGTGTGGGCGGACCTACCTCCTCCGGGCGTTCCGCTTCGCGGCCCGCTCCTCCGATACGTCGGCCGCAGGA
>JAVBSA010000140.1:0-7547 GCA_031556915.1 Victivallis sp. | reverse complement strand
TCACAAAAGCTTCGTGGAATTCTTCTATGGCGGACGGTTGCCTCATCCGGCTATTTCCGGGCAAAGGTTCTTTCGTGTGGATGACCGCGTGATACGGACGTTCCTTTTCTTCATCCAGCCCCCACGGCATTTCTTCCACGTCATAGAAAAAGAAGAGCGTACCCGTTTCCGGCAAGCCGAAACCGGACGGCAATTCCGAACAATCGATCTGGGCGAGGAAATCCAATTCGGTTCCGGAGGGATTTTTCGGCCATTCGACCGAGTCCGGCAGATTCGGCGCCCCGCCCAGCTTGCTGACGTGCGGTACGGTACTTTTGCGCAGACTGATTGCCGGCAGGACGGTTTCCGTTTTCGGAGACGGTTTTTCGACCTTTGGCTCCTTCCGGAATTTACGCTCGAAATCCTGAACCATCTTAACCAATTCCGGTTCCGGCTCCCGGCCTTTCTTGATGGACCAGTATAATTGCAGCAACCGCGGGTCGTCGTATCCGCTCGGTCTGGTATCGCGGTCGACGACGATTCCATATACGGGGAGGATATGCAAAGACCCATCCTCCAGCCCCTGGCGGACGGACTCGATAAATTCGGTTCTTGGCGCATTTTCCGCAGGGGCTTGAGGCGTTTTTTTCTTGAAAAAGTTTATGATGCCCATATCGTTTCCTTTGCTACGGGAATAACGATAGCGCTTCATCTTGCGAATTGCAAGAGCCTCATGGAATCAATTCCGCATTAAAATAACCGAATACGTTGTGGCCGTCGTAAAGGAAGGGCACCGGGGCGCTTTTGGTGCGGCATTTCCCGTCGAGGTTGATCCGCGCCGCCATGAAGGAGAAGGAGTCTCCCGCACGGGGCGACCGGCGGTTCCATTTGGAATGCAGGATATCGAAGGGAATTGCAAGTTCCACGGAGTAACCCTTGTCATCCCGCTTCGCCGCGTGGAGCACGCCGTCGCCGGGGTGTTCGGCGATGACAAAGCTGCCGCCCCAGTCGGAAAAGGCGTGTTTGCGCATCCACAGAATTCCATCGGGGTTGACGATGAATTCGAAGTAGATATTTTCCCGCCCGCAGGGCCGGATGAACAGTTCCAGGCAATCGCCGTTATGGATCAGTTCGGGCAACGCGTTGATCTCGTCGTCGGGGAAGCGGACGGTCAGGTAAAAATACCGTTCATCCCAACCGGCGCACCAGACGGAAGGAACCGCCTGGGCGGTCTTTGGGTCGCAACTCATGACGAATTCCCCCTCCCAACGCAGGGCGTTCCGCCACTCCGCTTCTTCGGGGATTCCGTCGATCCGCGGAGCGGTCAAACGCGGCAGTTTCGCCTCCGGAACGGGGTGTTTCCAGTCGAAACCGAGCTGCGCCTCGTTGCGGAGCTCGGCGAGCTTTTGAACGGCGGCCGGATAAATGTCTTCCCCCCGGAGAACCGCTCCGTAGGGGTTGTATTGCCCGCGCAGATTGGTCATGAATTCGGCCGGAGTCCCCTTGCCGCTGTCGTAGAAGGGGCGGCCGGACATGATTTCGCGTGCCGCCGCCTCTTCTGCCGGCGTATAGCCGGGGTGACGGCAACCGGCGAGGAGCAGAAGCAGCAACAGCAGCAGGGGGAGGCGTTTCATCGGCAGGTCACCTCGATTTTGCTCCCGGCCGGGGCGCGGAAACTGCGGAGTTCATAGGGGGCTAATTTCAGCTCGAACGCGCCTTTGAATTCCTTGCCGGAAACAAGATCGGTACAGGCTGCCGAGATCCTGGCCGTTCCCGGAACATTGTCCGTGTTCACCACGTAGAACCAGGTGTTGCCGCCGTATTCGAGGCTCCGCGCCTTGATGACGGCTGAACTGCCGGCGAGGTCGCTGAACCGTTTGGCGGGGAGGGCGCGGAAGGCTTGGATGAAGGGGGTGAGGTATTCTTCCATGCCGTAAGTTCCGATCAGGAATCCGCCTTTGGTGATGCCGGTTAAATCGGTGTAGCGCAGCGGCAGAACGTAGTGGCGCATTGCGTGGACTCCGGCCGGATTCAGCGTGGAGACGCGCCAGCCCTGTTCCCGGAACCAGGGGGCGGTGAGCGCGTTGGGTTTGTCGCTCCAATGATCCTTGGCGGCGGAACCGATGGCCGATTCCCAGTAGCGGTCGTGCATGTGGACCCACGGAGTCCGGGCATTGAGCAGAAGATCGTAGTAGGATTGTTCCGTGTCGATCGTCCGCAGCCGTTCGTAAGCCTTTGGCGGGACCTGGTTTTCAGGCCGCCAGCGGTAGTCGGCGGGGTAGACGGTCTGGTCGAGGATGATGTTGGGAGCGTCGGCGAAATATTTCGGGTCGAGCCCGGCTTCGCGGTTCTTGAGGCTTACATAATCGGGGTTGACATAGCGCGGATCGCCCGTCTCCGGCACCGGAATCAGGCTGTTGACCACCAGCCGCAGGTCGGCGCGGCGACTGCTGATCCGGTCGGCGGCTTCGCGGTAGAGCGCGGCGATTTTGCGGCAGCGCCAGTCGATCCACGCTTCCCGGGCGTTACCGAGCAGCCAGTCGGCATAGAGTTTGCCGCGCATGGGGTTGGTGCGGTCGACCGGAACTTTGATGCTGGTTTCCTGTTCGAACCGATCGATCGCATAGTCGTTGTAACCGGCGGTGATATCGCCGAACCAGAGCATGCCGTGGCGCGGCAGGTGGAGCACGATTCCTTTGAAGGAGGGGTGCTTCGCGCCCGCGTCCAGCACCCGGTCGATGTTGCCGAAGAACTCGTTCTGCGAGTCGGGGTGGAGGATGTTGAAGTTGGGGGCCGTGCCGTGCCAGCCGCCGGGATTCGGTTTGCCGTTGCTCCAGATGCTGACCTTTGTCCGGTGGAGCGAGCCGTTTTCGATTGCTTCCGCGGTGACGAGGCCGGCGGGGACGGTCATGTTGTTCTGATTCATGGTGCCCAGGAATTCCAGGTTTTCCGCATCGAAGCGGGCAAGCAGGACTTCGAGGAAATCCCTGACATGATCGCGCGGATTGTAGTCGTTCCCGATCAACCCGTGATACCAGACCACCGGATAGGCGAGGAGGTTCTGGCCGGAATACTTCATGTAGGCGCTCAAGCGGTCGGCCACCGCCTCGAAGCCGGGCTGGGAACTGCCGTTGACGCCGAAGCCGTAGTTGATGGCGGGGTCTTCATAGTAGATGCCGACGGTGCGGCTCCAGCCGTCAATCTGCGGATGGGGTGCGACTTGGGCGGCGGGCAGCCCGCCCGTGATTTTGCTGACGCGGATCTCGCCGGCCGCGGCGGGCGCGTTGTTGCGGGCGGTCATGAAGACAAGCGTGACGTCGGTGCTGCGGGGGAAGTAGATGGCGCGGGTGGTCAGCATCCGGTTGCTGTTGGGGTATTCGTCGCCGGCGCAGTAGCCGACTTGCAATTCGTATTCGTTGTCGCCGGGCAGCGAGGATTGGGCGAGGATGTCGCAGGTGCGTTTTTTGTTGTCCGGGTAATTCCATTCCAGGAGATAGGGGCCGTCGGTGTCGGGCAGGCGGAAACGGACGGCGAAGCGGTCGCCCCGCTCTTTGCCGGCTTCCAGATAGAATTTGCCGTCGAGTTTTTCCTGCTTGGTTTCGCCGATGACAAGAAAGCGTTCCGGCCCCAGAGCCGGTGAGGGTTGAATGGTCTCTATGAGTTTGGTCTTGAGTTCCTTGCCGCCGGCGAGCGGATTTGAGGCGGCCAGGACCCGGAAGGTGTCCACGGCTTCCCCCGCGACCAGGCGGTAAGCGCCGGGCGTCAGGCCTTTCTGCGGCTGCCGGATTCTTTCGCTCTTGCCGGGTGCGAGTTCGGCGCTTTGGCCGGAATCGACGGTTTTCCCGTCTCGGTCGATCAATTTCCACTGAAATGCCTTGGCTTTGTCCGAGCAATTGGTGAGGCGGAAGGCGAACTGGTCGAGCGACTGCGGCATCAGGTAGCGGGTGAGAAGCTCCACGTCGCAATCGAGGAACTCGGCCGCGAGTTTTGCAATCTCCTCTTCGGAGAGGGGGGCGGAGTAGATGCGCAATTCATCCAGCAGCGCATCCGCCTGTTCGCGGTCTCTGTGCCCGCCGACGAAGAAGTTGGCCACGGGTTCGGTGTAATTGTAAGCGAGGAGGCGGTTCCTGAAGTCCAGCGGGGAGCGGTGATCCTCGCTGTTGGTCCGTTTTTTGCCGTTGATGTAAAGCGCCGATCCCTCCGGCGACCAGGTGAAGGCGATATGCTGCCAGACGCCGTCTTTCAACTGCTCGGTGGAGTTCCGGTAGGTGTCTTTGAGGTCGCTCGTGTCGCCGCGCGGCACATCCCCCCAGCTCCAGAACCAGACCGCGCCGGAACCGGCTCGAGGGGTGGGGCGCTCCATCGAAAGAAAGGCGCGCCAGAAGGTCGCGTTCATTCTGGAATCCGGCGCGACCGGCCATTCCGGCTTGATCCAGAGCGCGATGCTTCCGTATTCGGAAGCGATGTTGCCGGGAGCAAGGTAGCGGAGCACAGTTCCGTTGGCTTTGGAGGACCGGAGCGCCTGACCGGAGATTCCGCGGTCGAATTGCAGGTTTTTTGCCTCGGCGGGCTTCGTTGCTCCTTTGGCGAACGCCGTGTCGGCGTTCCCGTCGAAGCGCAGATGGAACGTCAGCTCCGGCTTGGGCGGCTCCGGAGCTTTGGCGGGGGGCGGAGCCGGGAGTTCATCGAAAGCGGCTCCGTAAATTTTCCATTCCCCCGGGGTGTGCATGTCGAAGCGCAAATGGAGTTCTTTAAGCTCTCTGGGCAGGGGGGAGATGAATTCCAGCGTCTGCCGGGAGCCGGTGATTGCGGGGGAGAGCGGAAGATAGAAATGGCCGCCGTCCGGCGCGGTTCCTTCGAAGTAGAGGTCCGCCCTGCCGCCCTGGGGGCCCTGCATGTCGAGCGTCAGGCGGTAAGGGTTGGTACTGAACTGTTTGGCCGGAATGGTGAAAAGCCTGAAGTTGACTTTGCGGACGCCGAGTTCCTTCAGCGGGGCGGTGTCGAGCACGACGGCCTCCGGGGTAAGGGCAACTCCGATCCGGAGGGCGGCTTGCGGATTGCCGCCTTCCGTGGTGACGTCGGCGAGGCGTTCCCCCTTGGCGGAGTTCAACCGTTTCAGGTTCAGGTGCGGGAACTCCTTCAAACTGACGGAATTCCACCCGGATTTGGGCGACTCCTGAGCTTTGACGGACGGCTGAGGCGCGAGTTCATCAAAAGCGGCTCCGTAAACTTTCCACTCCCCCGGAGTGTGCATGTCGAAGCGCAAATGGAGTTCTTTGAGCTCTTGGGGCAGGGGGGAGGTTAATTCCAGCGTCTGCCGGGAACCGGTGATTGCGGGGGTGAGCGGAAGATAGAAATGGCCGCCGTCCGGCTTGGTTCCTTCGAAGTAGAGGTTCGCCTTGCCGTCCTTGGGTCCCTGCATGTCGAGCGTCAGGCGGTAAGGGTTGGTGCTGAACTGTTTGTCCGGAATGGTGAAGAGCCTGAAATTGACTTTGCGAACTCCGTGTTCCGTCATCGGGGCGGTGTCGAGCACGACGGCTTCCGGGGTAAGGACAACTCCGATCCGGGGGGCGGCCTGCGGATTGCCCTCTGTGGTGATGTCGACGAGGATTTTGCCCTCGGCGGAGTTCAACCGCCTCAGGTGCGGGAACTCCTTCAAACTGACGGTATTCCACTCGGTTGTGATGGAGCCGGCGCCGGCGGCCAGGCAGAACAAAGTTGCGGCAAGTGCCGACGGAAGAATTTTTTTCATGGAGGCTCCTGTCTTACTGCTTTTCAATTCGGGTGACGAAGGCAACCTTGCTCCCCTGCAGGGAGAGGTCGTTGTCCCACGGGAAAAGCGATTCATAACCCTTGGCGGGGATCCGCGTTGACCCCGGAACGCTGGCAGATGTGTCCAGAACCCGGGTTTTGTTGTTGGTGACGCTGCCGTCGACCGCGGCGATATTGAGGCTCAGATTGTGGCGGGCTCTCCAGTCCGACGAATAGGTGAGGCCGTTGGTGGAACTCGCGTTGTTCACGTCGAGAAGCAGCGCGGTGCGGGAAGCGTGTTTGACCTGTCCCATTTTCCAGGATTTTGTCGACCAGTTTTCGGCGCCTGCGAAATTGCGGGATATTCCATTGACCGGAGCATAGTTCAGCCAAGTCGACCCCACTGCGCCGCTGCCAAAGCTGGTTATTGGCTCGGTGGGGCAGCTGAACACTCCACCTTTGGGCGATTCTATCGCCGGCATGGGAATGTAGGGACTGATATACCCTTTGGCCGTGCTGGAGCCCTCTTTGTACCAGTACACGGTTACCCCGCCGATGGTGTTCCGGGCGGGCATGATAACGTCGTCGTTGTCGCCGGAATAGGAGACGGCCGCAAGCCCCAGCTGCTTCAGGTTGTTGATGCATTGAGTTTTGCGCGCGTTCTCCCGCGCCTGGTTGAGGGCCGGCAGCAGCATGGCGGCGAGAATCGCGATGATGGCGATCACGACCAGTAACTCGATCAGTGTGAATCTTTGTTTCATCTTCTTCTCCTGCGTCATTACAGGTTGATATTGATCCGGCGGGTTGATATCCGCCGGTGTTCGACACGGTTGTCCCCGTCGAGAAGGCGGAGAACGATTTCGACCGCCGCTTCCCCGATCTCGCCGTAAGGCTGTTCATGGCACCAGCCGGCGAAGCCGGGAACCCGGGCGCCGGCGCTGCCGCTGATCAGGCGGCATTCCTGCTTGAAATCGATCTTGAATTCCTGAAGCAGCCGGATGGTCTCGGCCCGCAGCGAGGTGTGGATGAGAAAGACGTCCGGCCGTTTCCCCGATTGCAGTGTTTCCCGGAGTTTCGGCGGCAGCGAAGAGGGCGCGTTGAAGATCATATTGTCGTCGAACGGAACGTTCGCCTCTTTCCAGGCGCGCCGGAAACCGTTGAGGTAGACATTGCCGCTGCCGCCCTCCATAACGGCTCCCCAGAAGGAGCGGCGGCCCTCCTGAAGCAGGATTTTCCCTTCGCGGTAGCTTTCCTCGGTATAATCCACGATGACTGAATTGCACTCCTTCGGGCATTGATGCCCGAAGACAACGGTCGGCAGTTCCTTTGCGATCCGGCGGACAATGGGGAATTTTTCCTCCGGCGGGCCGAACCAGATCAGGCCGTCCAGAAAATTTCCGCGCAGTTCCCGCAGGATTTCTTCTTCGCCGCCCGACCAGATGTTCACCGGGCGGACCATGCATTCGTGGTCGATCAGGCTGTTGCCTGTCGCTGAGAACAGCAGCCAGGCGTATTCGCCGTAATGATAATCGTTGCCGGAGCCGGTGAGGAGCCCGATCACCCGTGTTTTCCGGAAGCCGTCCTCCTGGCGGAGCGGGGCGAGGAAGGTGCCGATTCCCTGTTTGGCGGTCAAAGTTCCCTCTTTGGCCAGCCGTTCGAGTTCACGGGTGACCGTGCATCGGGCCAGCCCGAATTGGACGGCGAGTTCCCGCGAAGAGGGCAGCCGGTAAGAACTGCCGCCGTGGCGGGCCTGCAACCCGTAAACATAATGCTGAATCATCAGCCGTCCCCGCGGGACCTTGTCGCTGTTGTCTCTC
>JAVBSA010000094.1:0-4833 GCA_031556915.1 Victivallis sp. | reverse complement strand
ACGGGGGATGCCCCCTTCCGGGGGCTGGTTTTTGCGCCTGGCGGCGCAAAGAACCGTCGCCCGCCTGGTGGCGGAAAATTTCTGGCGCAATTTTACTTTTTCAGCGTCACCGGCGCGCGAGATAACTTGAGGCTCCGCCTCAAACTCCGCTTAGGGCTATGCGCCCTAAGAACCGCACCAAGGCCGAAAGGCCCTGGACCCGGTCGGCTTCGCCTCCCCAACTTATCTCGGCCAGCTCCAGCCTTTCAGGCCGGACGCCGCCCGGCTGAAGGGGCGGCTGCCGCCGACGCCGCGGGGCGCCGACAACGGCGAGGGGTGGACGTTTTCAAGCACGATGTGTCTGGATTCGTCGATCAGCGGCCGTTTGGCGATGGCGAAGTTGCCCCAGAGCAAAAATACGATGGGGCCGGGGCGCTCGGAGAGTTTGCGGATGACAAGATCCGTAAAGGTTTCCCAGCCGAATTTGCGGTGGCTCCCGGCGTTGTGGGCACGGACGGTTAAGACGCTGTTGAGGAGGAGGACTCCGCCTTCGGCCCAATTGCGGAGCGAGCCCGATTCCGGGATGGGGCGCCCGAGGTCCGCGGCGTATTCTTTGAAGATGTTGCGCAAGCTCGGCGGAAATTTGATTCCCGGCTTGACGGAGAAGGCGAGCCCTTCGGCCTGGCCGTCGTCGTGATAGGGGTCCTGGCCGAGAAGAACGACGCGCACCGCGTCGGGGCGAGTCAGGCGGAGGGCGGTGAAAACTTCGCCCTCCGGCGGAAATACCGTTGCAACGGAGCGTTCCGCAGCGACCCGGTCGAGGATTTCCCCGATATCCGGATCGCCGAGAAAGGCGCGCCACTGTTCCGGCAGCGTTTCCATCTTACAGGTTCAACATTCCGCCCGCGAGGATGATTTTGATATCCTCGTCGGAGAGGCGGTGCTTGAAGACGATTTCCTTGCTGCCGTTGAGGATTCCCTTGACCGGCCGGCCGGCTTTGAGCTGACTGCGGAGATTGTGGAAGACGAGGCTGTCCTTTTCTCCGATCACGTCGTAGTCGGCGGGGTTTTCGAACATCAGCGGCACAATGCCGAAGTTGATCAGGTTCGCGCTGTGGATCCGTTCGATGGCGAGAGCCGCCAGCACCTTGATCCCGAGGTACATCGGGCAGATGGCGGCGTGTTCGCGGCTGGAACCCTGGCCGTAGCTGTCGCGGCCGATGATGACGCCGGCTTTGCCGGAATCGCGCACCGCCTCCGCCCTTTCGGCGAAAGAGGGTTTGCCGGGTTCGGTGAAGCACTCGAAGACCACTTTGGCGTAAACCGGAATGTTGCTGCGGTGCTTGAGGTGGATCCCGGCGGGCATGATGTGGTCGGTGGTGATTTTGTCGCCGACCTTGATGACGACGACGCCGTCGAGTT
This sequence comes from Victivallis sp., assembly GCA_031556915.1. Lineage (GTDB taxonomy): Bacteria > Verrucomicrobiota > Lentisphaeria > Victivallales > Victivallaceae > Victivallis. Next base: position 3,432 of record JAVBSA010000094.1, on the reverse strand, counting down.
CATCGGGCAGCGCCTGGTTGACCGGGGGAGCGCCGATGGTGCGTTTGCGCACGATTTCGCCATTGCCGCCGGGCATGTAGACCATGCTGTCGTTGATGTCGAACTTCTCGGGTTCGATGACGTTGGGATAGGCGATTCCGGCGGTCCGGGGATCCGTGAACTTGCCGGTGAGCGCGATGATGACGGCGGTCTCGGGGCTGACCAGGTAGGCCTGGTCGCCCTTGGTGCCGGTCCGGCCCGCGAAGTTGCGGTTGAAGGTGCGTACGGAAACGGTGTCGTCCGCCGGGCTCTGGCCCTGACCGATGCAGGGGCCGCAGCCGCTTTCGAGGATGCGCGCACCCGCCGCCAGCAGATCGGCGAGCATCCCGTTGCGGGCGAGCATCTCCAGCACCTGGCGGCTGCCGGGAGCGATGGAGAGCGTGACCTTCTCATTGACCTTGCGCCCTTTGAGCGTCATGGCGACCATGGCCAGATCGCGGTAGCTGGAGTTGGTGCATGAACCGATGAGCACCTGGGCGACCTCGGTTCCGGCCAGTTCCGCGATGCTTTTGATATTGTCCGGGCTCGAGGGACAGGCGGCGAGGGGCTCGACTTTGTCGAGCGCGATTTCGATCACCTGATCGTACTCGGCGTCGGCGTCGGCGGAGAGCGCGACGAAATCCTGTTCGCGATCCTGGGCGCGGAGGAAGATCCGCGTCGATTCGTCCGACGGGAAAACACTGCAGGTGACCCCGAGTTCCGCGCCCATGTTGGTGATGGTGGCGCGCTGCGGCACGGTCAAAGATGCGACGCCGGGGCCGAAATATTCCACGATGGATCCGACGTTCCCCTTGGTGCTCAGGATGGAGAGGAGCTTTAAAATCACGTCCTTCGCCGCGCACCACGGAGCGAGTTTGCCGGTCAGTTTGACCCCGACCACTTTGGGGTAGGGGATGCGGAAGGGCTTGCCCGCCATGGCCAGCGCCACGTCGAGCCCGCCCGCGCCGATGGCCATCATGCCGATGCCGCCGCCGGTGGGGGTGTGCGAGTCGGAGCCGATGAGTGTCTTGCCCGGGATGCCGAAGCGCTCCAGGTGCACCTGGTGGCAGATGCCGTTGCCGGGAGCGGAGAAACGGACGCCCTTGGCCGCCGCGACGCTCTGGAGATACATGTGGTCGTTGCGGTTTTCGGGGCCGTTCTGCATCATGTTGTGGTCGACGTAAGAGACGGAGAGCTCGGTCTTGACGGCGGGAATCCCCATCGCTTCAAGTTCCAGGTACGCCATGGTTCCGGTGGCGTCCTGCGTCAATGTCTGGTCGATCCGGATGGCGACGGGCTGACCGATTTCGCGGCTGCCCGAAACGAAGTGCCCTTCAATGATCTTCTGAACAACGGTACCTTTGGCCATAGCATAACTCCTCTATTCTTTTTGGACCACGAAACACACGAAATACACGAAAGGGGAAAGGAAAAGAGAAAACAAAAATTTCTTTTGAATTTTTTTCGTGTATTTCGTGTATTTCGTGGTCTATTTTTTCTTATCCGACCCGGACGCCGCTGGGGAAATCCCCTTCGAGGGTCACGAGTTTCAATTTACCTTCGCTCTCGGCGGCGAGCAGCATTCCACAGCTTTCGACGCCCCGGATTTTCGCCGGTTTCAAATTCGCCACGATGACGATGGTCTTGCCCGGCAGCTCTTCGGGGGCGTAATAGTGGGCGATCCCCGAAACGATCTGGCGGCCTTCGCCGCCGACTTCGAGTTGGAGTTTCAGGAGCTTCTCCGCGCCTTCGATTCGTTCCGCCGCGACGATCTTCGCCGTTTTGAGCTGAATTTTGGCGAAGTCGTCGATGCTCACCAGATCAACCGTGTTGACGGGAGCCGGAGCTTTCTCCTTTTTCTTCGGCTGTTCCGGCGCTTTTTCTTCTTCTTCAACGACGATGCGCGGGAAAAGCCCGTCGGTATCCAGAACTTTGCGACCGGCGAGATCGCTCGGTTTGGCAAGGTCGGTGATTTTGACGTCGGTCAGTTCTTCGCCGCTGTAGCCGAAGGCTTTGCGGAGTTCCGCCATCTTCCCGGGCATCACCGGGTAGAGCAATACGGCCACCTGGCGCAAGGCTTCGGCGGCAGTGTAGAGCACCGTGCGGAGACGTTCCGTGTCGCCTTTCTTTGCGAGGGTCCACGGCGCGGTTTTCTCCATATAGCGGTTGCCGGCGCGCACCGCGTTGAGGGCGGCGGCGATCCCCTGGTCGAATTTCAGGGCTTCGAGGCTGGATTCCATCACCTTCACCGCTTCGGCGACCACGGTGTTGAGCTCGTGTTCGTCTTCGGTGAGGGTGCCGGGGGCGTGAAGGACGCCTTCCGCGTTGCGGATCGTCATTTTCAGCACCCGGCTGGCGAGGTTGCCGAGGTCGTTGGCCAGATCGCTGTTGTAACGGTTGATGAAGCTATCCTCGGTGAAATTGGCGTCGTTCCCAGGCGACATTTCGGCCATCAGGAAATAGCGGAACGCGTCCACGCCGCAGCGGTCGATCATCGCCATCGGGTTGATGACGTTGCCGAGGGATTTGGACATTTTGGTCGAGCCGGTCAGCCACCAGCCGTGCGCGAAGACCGTTCTCGGGAGCGGAAGCCCGATGGCTTTCAGCATGGTCGGCCAGTAGACGGTGTGGGTGGTGAGGATGTCTTTGCCGATCAGCTGGCAGCTGGCGGGCCACCACTTTTCGAATTCCCCGTCATTCTGCAGATAGCCCACGCCGGAGACGTAGTTGAGCAGCGCGTCGAACCAGACATAGCAGACGTAATCGGTGTCGAACGGCAGGTCGATTCCCCACGCCAACCGCGATTTCGGGCGGCTGATGCAGAGGTCGCCGAGCTCTTTCCGCAGGAATCCCAGCGTCTCGTTGGCGCGGAACGCGGGCTGGATGAACGACGGGTGCGTCTCGATGTATTCGACCAGCCAGTCGCGGTATTTGCTCATGCGGAAGAAGTAATTCGCTTCGAGAATCTCCTGGACTTCGCGGTTGCATTCGGGGCATTTGCCCTCAACGAGTTCGCGCTCGTTGAAGAACCGTTCGCAGCCGACGCAGTAGTGGCCGACATATTCGGCCTTGTAGATTTCGCCGCGGTTGTAGAGATCCTGCAGCACTTTGGAGACGACCTCTTTGTGGAAGGCGTCCGTGGTGCGGATAAAGCGGTCGTTGGTGATGCCGAGGCGGTTCCAGAGCTCCTGGAACCGCACCACGGTTTCATCCGCCTGGCGCTGCGGCGTCATATTGTTTTTGATCGCGGCTTTCTCCACCTTCTGGCCGTGTTCGTCGGTTCCGGTGAGGAAGAAGGTTTCGACGCCGAGCGAACGATGGTAGCGCGCCAGCACGTCGGCCAGGATGGTGGTGTAGGCGTGGCCGATGTGCGGCTTGTCGTTGACGTAATAAATGGGCGTGGTTACGTAAAAT
>JAVBSA010000394.1:0-5577 GCA_031556915.1 Victivallis sp. | reverse complement strand
CAACCGTTCCCGCGAGCAAGCCAAACGCGTACACTGCGTCAACAACCTCAAACAGCTCGACTTGGCGTGGAAGATGTATTTTGGGGACAACGACGACAATCTTAACGTGTGGGGCTGGTGGACCTGGGGCCGCGTTGATGGCATTAATAATTCGGATTACCCGAAATACTATGAGATATCCCCTTATATCAGCAATGACAACCTCTATAAGTGCCCCTCTGACAACTTGCGCGGATGTCTTTCAACAGCATATGACGCCACATGGAAGGATTTCGGCACGAGCTATTCTTACAATCAGATGCTGACCCAGGGCGACGGCAGCTGGAGACTCATCGGCAAAATCACGCAAATCAAAACCGCGTCATTGGTGGTTCTTCTCGGTGAATCCCCGATGTGGGCGGCATCTTACACGTGGCCGTGCAGTATCGGCAGATTCTCCTGGCACGCGGACAAGGGGTTCATCAACAACCTGCTGTTTGCGGACGGTCATGTCGGATACTACGATGTCGAAAATGTCTATGTCCCGACCGACCGGTATTCATTCTTCCCCGTCAACTGATGATTTAATATGCGAAACTCCATTTTTCTTTCGGGCCTTCTTCTGATGGCGACATTCAGCACATCCGCTCAAACGGTGATCAGCGATTCCTTCGGGCGAAAAGCGCCGGGGACACGGCTGAATGGAGCCCGGACCGAGCTTTCCGGCGCGCTCTGGGCGGTCAATGAGGACAACGCCGAATTGGTTTTCGCCGCGAACGGCGGCGTGACGAGCGCCGGTGCGACCGGCGGGAAAGCCGTGGCCACAATCCCCTTCTCCCCCAAAGGAAACTACGCTTTTGCGGTCTCCGCCGATATCGCGCCCGGCGGGAGCGACTGGGCGGCGCTGGCCGTGGGCGGCAGCGGCGACTATTTCTGGGAACAGGCGCAGCCCGTTAAAATCGCCGTCATTCTCCGGGGAAGCCGGAACGCCGCGCTCGCCGGGCAATGCACGGTTTTCGTGAATGGCATGGAGCGGGAGTTCAAGACCGTTTTGCCGGGGGAGTACGGCTACTCCGCGGGGCGGCCGGTTCGGGTCCGCCTGGTTCTCGACCGGGCAAAGCGCAGTTTCTCCGTCATGCTGAACGACCATAAAGCGGTGGACGGCGAAAACATGCCTGAATCTCTCTTCGCTCCGACTCCGGAACGCGTCGGATTCATGGTCAACAGACCAGACCTCAAGACCTTGATAATCAGGCAATTCAAAGTGGAACTGCTCGCCGGGGAATTCCAGAAGGTGAAGGAAGCTGAAGAGACCGCCGCCACCGGACCGGAGGTCCTTGTCCTCGACGCCGGGGCGGTAAGCGGCACCAATATGAACCGCGCCGGATTGAATAACGGAGGCGGTTCCACCGCCATGCTCGATGTGCAGCAGAGTTACGATTTGGCACAACCCTATTTTGCCGACTTTAAATTCAATGTCGAACAGTCGGGCGATTATGACATCTGGAGCCTGGTGCTCGGCTGCAACGAGAACTGGCTGTCGGATTTCGCATGGAGCGTCGACGGCGGCACTCCGGCCAGGGCCGTGGCGCTCCCCGGTTCCGGCTCGGGGATTCCGCGCTGGCTCAAGCTCGGCAGCGCAAGCTTCACGCAGGGGCGGCATGCGCTGCGGTTCGAACTGACCTCCCGGCGTAAAACTCCGGATGACGGCTGGGTGTTCCGGTTGTGGAAAGTCGCTTTGAGTCCGGCCGGTTTCAGCATCCGTCCGACCGCCGACCGGATTACCCTGTCGTATGACCCGCAGGCGACCCGGGGGCAGGAAAACGGCACGGCGGAGACTCCGGCGGCCGGACAAAAAATCAGGCAGACCGATGTATGGGGAGAGCATACCGCTCCGGTGCTTCTGTCGGTCAACCCTTCCCGGCCCGGCGAGATTCCGCCGGAGATCTGGCGCGACTATGCCGAAGGCGGAGTCCTGCCGGACGAAGACTTCTTCATTCCGCGCTTGATTCAACCGCTGCGCCCGCGATTCATCCGGAAAGATCATTGCCTGGGCGGTTACGCGGTCAACAAAGACGCCGACGGCAAGCTCACCTTCGACTTTTCCCAGGGAATCATGACCATAAAAGCCATCCGAAAAGTCAACGCTGAGCCGATCGTCGGCCTCGATACGATTCCGGAGGCGCTGGTCAAAAATATCGATGGGCATGAGTTCCTGCCCAAACATCTCTGGGCGACAAATGCGACTTTCCGGCGCGACTGGGGTTTGACGGTCGAAAATTTCGTCAAGACTCTTCAAGAGGAACAGCTTGGCGTACGATATTTTCAATGCTTCAATGAACCGGATTTCACCGGTTTCAACCATGAGCCGGCGGCGGCCGTGGCGGTATTCGACGAAGCGGCGAAAGCGGTGAAACGCGCGGACCCCAACGCGAAAATCGCGGGGATCGGCTGCGGGGACGGCGTGAATTCCGTCTGGACTTCATTCCTCGATTATCTCGGCAAAAACCCGGGCCGGGTCGATATTTTCGACTTTCACCAATATCAGACCTCGCCGGAACGGTTGAAATCCACCGTCGCCGGCCTCCGGGCCGAATTGAAGCGCCGGGGCGCGGAGAAAACCGAAATCGCCCTGACAGAATGGGGTGTATCCAGCAATGGCGCGCCGCATTTCCGTACCGGCATGAACGCCGTGTTGTATAACGCGGACTTCTTGCGCGGCATGCTTGAGGCCAAGGTGAATATCGGCGGCTTGTTCTGCATGCGGGATCTCCCGCAAGAAGATTACGACTGGGGGCTGATTACCGTTGACGGGCTGTTGAAACCCTCTTATTGGGGGCAGTGGCTCTGGGCGCAGTTGCCTTCCGGCGCTCCCCGGCTTGCGGTCGGCGGCGAGGACGCCATGATCCGGGCGGTGGCTTTCGGCCGGACGAACGACGTGACGCTGCTGCTCTGGAACCGCGCACACGAAAACTCCGCCAACCGGAGAGTTTTCATCGAGTTCGAGGCACAATGGAGCAAATATGAGCTGACGCAATTCATTCTCGACGCGTCGCGGCATATCGGATTTGTTCCGGAGGGAGCGCCGGTGGAATTTCCGGCGACGCGTTCGTCAAACCAAACCGGCTCCCGGCTGGAAATGATTATGGCGCCGCAATCGATGCGGCTGATCCGAATTCAAGCACAATAACAACGCGATTTGCAAAAAACAGAGAGTCACGTGAAAAAAGATTTCCCCTTTGTCTACGGGGCGCAATATTACCGCGCCCCCACCCCGGACCCGTCCTGCTGGGAAAAAGATTTCATCAAAATGAAGGAACTCGGTTTCAACACCGTCAAGTTCTGGGTGCAGTGGCGCTGGAGCGAACGCTCCCCCGGCGTCTATTACTGGAAGGATCTCGATCAACTGATGGAGCTTGCCGGTCGCTTCGGCCTCAAGGTGATCCTCAACCTCATCTGCGACGTCATGCCGGTCTGGGCCCCGGATGATTGCCGCATGATCGACCGCGACGACCGCCCGGTTCAGACCGAAGCCGTGAGCTGCCGCCAGCTCGGCGGTTACCCCGGCCCCTGTTACAACCACCCGGGCATGTTGAAAACGCGGCAGGACTTTTTCCGCGCCGCGCTGAAACACTTCAACTCCTTCCCGGCGCTGCTTTCGTGGGATGTTTGGAATGAACCGGAACACCACCTCGGCCGCCGTTCCGCCATCGAGGCGGATAATCTCCTCTGCTATTGCTCCCATTGCGCCGGAAAATTCCACGAATGGCTGGCAAATCACTACCAATCCATCGATGCCTTAAACCGGCGCTGGGGCCGCTGTTACAGCTCGTTTACCCAGGTGGAACTGCCCCGGAATACCCAGGCGATCATCGATTTTATCGATTGGCGGGAGTTTCAGCTTGAAGTCCTGACCGCCGAAGCCGACTGGCGGTTGGCGATGGTCCGCGAAGAAGCGCCGCACACATTCCCCCATCTCCACGTGGTGCCCAATACCATCCACTGTTTCAACAGCACCAACTGCGTGGACGATTTCGCGCTGGCGGAAGAATGCGAGATCTTCGGCTGCACCACGATGGCGGATCCCCTGTTCGCGGCGGCGGCCGCCTCCGCCGCCGGTCAGCGGCTCCTTTACAACGCCGAATGGCATATCAATTTCGGTTCGATCGCGACGCATCCGCGCATCATCGACCGCGAAACCTTTCTGTTTGAAGCCATTTCGCAGCTCGCCTGGAACGTGCGCGGCATCCTCTACTGGCAGTTCCGGCCGGAGACGCTTGGCTCCGAAGCCCCGGCATGGGGCCTCATCCACCCGGACGGAACCGACCGCCCGGTCACACGCTGGGCGAAGGAATTCGCCGAAGTGCTTGAGCCGCACTATGTGGAACTGCTCCGCTCCCGGAACGCGCCGCCCGGGTGCGCCATCCTGAAGAGCACGCGCAACGAGCTCTTCTTCAACGCCTTCCCGCAAAACAAGGGCAACCTTCTCTACCGTTCGCTGCGGGGATACGTTGACCGGTTGATCGAGCAGAATACCCCCTTCCGTTTTCTAAGCTCCAATCAATTGGAAATGAATCAGTTGGAAGGAGTCAAACTCTTGATCCTGCCCGCCGCCTACCTGCTTTCGCAAGCCGAAGCCGACGCGGCGGACCGTTTCTGCCGCGAGGGCGGAACCCTGATCGCCGAAGGAACAGTCGGCGGCTATGACTACGATTCCGGCCGCCACTCGGCGCGGATCCCCGGCTGCGGCCTCGCGGAACGATGGGGAATCCACGAATCGGAAGCCACTTCCAGCTACCATCTCGACTGCTCGACCGATTCCGACGGCTCCCCCGCCGTCTCCGGCGACGTGGCCAAAGCGTTTTCCTCGGTCAAAACCAGAGGCGGCGAATTCCTGCCGCTCGACACCGGCTGGGGCGCGCTCCAATTCGGCCATCTGGAATGCGAAGAGGGAACCGTCCTCGCCTCCTACCGAAAGGCCCCGTGCGTCATCCGGAAAACCTACGGCACAGGAACTTTGGTCTACAGCAGCACCTACCTCGGAATCGCCGCCGCCGAACAATCGCCCGATTTCCTCTCAACCCTGCTGCCGACCTCCCCCTACCCCAAAGGAGTCAGGATCACATCGTTCGGCCCGTTCCACGTCGCGGAAAACCGCTCGGACCAACCGCACACCGTCACTCTCCCCCAAGAGTGCCGCGATCTCTTCTCGCCACGCCGGGGAAAAACCTTCCGGTTGGCACCCCGCTCCTGCACGCTATTGAAAAATTGAGCCCGGGTCGGACAAGTCGCTTAAGCGCTAACCATCAGTCTATTGTGAGCACAGGTAGGGCTGTCTGTCCCCAGACAGCCGTTCGCCATGCATGATCAAACGCCTTAATTTTTATCTGTCGGCCGGCAAAATGAACGGCGCTCTGAGGACAGAGCGCCCTACCGGAGAAAGCTGCGCAAAAGTGGCTAGTACATTGTATAATTTAAAATATCGGGTATAATCGTTTCAGCTTCACCCGTGCATTCTCCGTTGAAAATTGCCAAATCACCGGAGTTTGTTTGGCATTGCGTTCCGAATTCCATGTTGCAATCATTTTTCGCATAAGC
>JAVBSA010000254.1:0-7906 GCA_031556915.1 Victivallis sp. | reverse complement strand
CGGGTGTTGCGCCCTGCCAACTTACGCAATTCGCAGCCGGGCCGCGGCTGGGGCGTCTTCCGCAATCCGGCGGGCGGCGAAGTCGCCGTCATCAATCTCGTCGGCAAAGTCTTCATGCGCGAATCCGCCTACGATCCCTTCGAGCGGATCGAGGAAATCCTGGAGCGCGAACTCCCGAAATCCGTCAAAACCATCCTGGTCGACTTCCACGCCGAAGCCACCAGTGAAAAAATCGCCATGGGCTACTTCCTCGACGGCAAAGTCACGGCGGTGCTCGGCACCCACACCCATGTACCGACCGCCGATGCGCGCATCCTCCCCGGCGGAACGGCCTGCCAGACCGACGTCGGCATGACGGGGGCGGCGGTAAGCGTGCTCGGCCGCGAGGTCGAAGACGTGCTGTACAAATTCAAAACCGGCCTCCCCAACCGCCTCGCGGTGGTGGAGAAGGGGCTGATGAAGCTCGAAGGTGCGGTGGTAACTTACGATTATATGAGCGGACGGGCTTCCGCAATCAAAACCGTCTCGCGTGAAATTATGATTTGAGGAGAATTGGAAATGGCTGATTTCAAATTTGATTCCGTGGAAGAGCTCGTCGCCGACATCAAGGCGGGGAAAATGGTTCTCATCACGGACGATGAAAACCGGGAAAATGAAGGCGACCTGGTTGTCGCCGCGGCTCATGCGACTCCGGAAGTGATCAACTTCATGGCGACCCACGGACGCGGCCTCGTATGCGCGCCGATCTCGGCGGAACGGGCGGCGGAACTCAGTCTCGTCACCCCCGCCTCACTCACCGATCCCTACGGAACCGCCTTCACCCAGAGCGTGGATGCGAAATGCGGCACCACGACCGGCATCTCCGCCTTCGACCGGGCGCGGACCGTCGAAGCGTTGATCGATCCCGCGACCACCAACGCGGATTTCGTCACCCCCGGCCACCTTTTCCCGCTGATCGCGCGCCCGGGCGGCGTGCTGCGCCGGAGCGGCCACACCGAAGCCGCCGTCGATCTCGCGCGCCTCGCCGGCCTCACCCCCGCAGGCGTCATCTGCGAAATCATGAATGACGACGGCACCATGGCGCGCATGCCCCAACTGGTGGAATTCCGCAAAAAACACAATCTCAAATGGGGCACCGTGGCAGACCTGATTGCCTACCGCCGCCGCACCGAACGGCTGATCATCTCCGGCGAAAGCGCCCGGCTGCCGACGGTTTTCGGCGAATTCCGGGTGATTCCGTACCGGACGAAAGTCGACTCCCATGAACATCTGGCCCTGGTTTTCGGTGAAGTGAAGGGCAAAGAAAATGTCCTGGTTCGCGTTCACAGCGAATGCCTCACCGGCGACGTCTTCGGCTCCGAACGCTGCGACTGCGGCGAACAGCTCCATGCCGCGCTCCGCCAGATCGCCGAAAACGGCTCCGGCGTCCTGGTCTATCTCCGTCAGGAGGGGCGCGGTATCGGTATTTTCAACAAAATTCACGCCTACAAACTTCAAGACGAAGGCGCCGACACGGTCGAAGCCAACGAACAGCTCGGATTCGCGGCCGATTTGCGCGAATACGGCATCGGCGTACAGATTCTGCTCGACCTCGGCGTCAAATCGATCCGCCTTCTGACCAACAACCCCAAAAAATTGGTGGGCCTCTCGGGATATGGCCTCGAAGTCGCGGAGCGCGTGCCGCTCGTGATTCAACCCGGCGATGAAAACGAATTCTATCTTAAAACTAAAAAAGAGCGTATGGGCCACTTAATCTAAAAAGGAGCATCATGAATCTCGGAGCACAGTATTACCGGGCGCCCTTTCCGGACGCAAAGCATTGGGAAAGCGATTTTGCCAAAATGCGCCGTTCCGGCCTCAACACCGTACAGCTCTGGGTCAGCTGGGGGTGGGTGGAGGCGATTCCCGACAAATTCGTCTATGACGATTATGACAAACTGGTGGAACTCGCCGGCAAACACGATCTCGGCGTCGTCCTCAGCACCATCGCCGAAATTCAGCCGAACTGGATTCACCGGTTGATCCCCGACAGCGAAATGATCGACGTGGCCGGCAATAAAATCGTCTCCTGCGCCCGTTGCGAGCATCACTTCGGCCTGACGCCGGGCGGATGCACCGACCACCCCGAAGTGTGGGAACGCATGAAGCGCTTCATTCAGGAGACCGGCAAGCGTTATGCCGGAGTTCCCCATCTGCGCGGCTGGGATATCTGGAACGAACTGCGCTGGAACGTCCACGCCGACGCCCTGGTCTGTTTCTGCCCCGACACACTGCGCGAATTCCGCTTGTTCCTGAAAAAGAAATTCGGCTCGCTCGAAGGGCTCAACGAAGCGTGGATCCGCCGTTACGACTCCTGGGAAGACGTCATGCCGGGCAAGATCATCGACGGCGTTTACACGGAATTGATGTCCTATCAGCACTTCCTCACCGACCGCGCCGACCGCCACGGCAAACTGCGGTACGACGCCATGCGCGAAGTGGACAAAATTCACCCGATCACCGCACACGGCTCCCAGCCCAGCGCCCTCTATACCGGCGACATCAGGCACGATATCTACGCGATCGACCGCGGCAACGACTGGAACCTCGCCGACGGTCTTGACGGCATCGGCTGTTCCAGCTTCCCGCAATGGAGCGGCATCGACGACGCGGATTTCGGCATCCGCATCGACATGGTGAAATCGGCCGCACGCGGCAAAAAAGTGTGGCTGAGCGAACTGCAGGGCGGCCGCGCCGCGGTCGGCTTCAATCTGTATGACGTGGTGCGCGCCAACCAGCAGCAGCGCTGGATCTGGAACGGCCTCGGCTGCGGCGCGGATACGATTCTGTTCTGGTGCTGGCGCGACGAAGTGTTCGGCCGCGAATCCAACGGATTCGGCATCGACGGCCGCGACGGTTACGCCGAAGAACGGCTGGCCGCAACCAAAATCAGCGGCGACTTGTGGGAGAAACACGCGGAACTCTTCGACAATTACGTCCCCGACGTCTCGGAAGCAGGCATTCTGTTCTCCCCGCAAAGCTATTACCTCGCCTGGGCGCAGGAAGGCACGGCAAACCGGCTCTGCGAAGGGCTGATGGGCTACGGGCGCGCACTCTCCAAGCGCTCGATTCCACTCGTGTACGTCGAAGAAACTCACCTGGAAGCCCTCGACAACCTCAAGGTTCTTTTCATGCCCCGCGTCATCGTGACCGATCCGGCAACCGAAAAAGCCCTGACCGCCTTCGTCGAACGAGGCGGAACGTTGGTGGTGGAGTCGGAATGCGGCGCATTCGATTCCCGCGGTTTCTACCGCTATCCCAATGAACGCTTCCTCGCCAAACTCGGAGTCACCGAAATCGGCCGCCGGAGCGCAGGCGAAACCAAAGGCGCATTCCATTACAACAACCGGAATTACCAATTGGAAATCGAACAGTGGCGCACCCCGGTCGATGGCGACGCGCTCTGCACGGTGAAACCGTTCGGCAAAGGCAAGGTGATTCACCTGGCCAGCTATCTCGGCAACCCCTACCGGAAATGCTGGAATCCCGAATTCGAAGAGATGCTCTCCGCAATCGTACACGACGCCGGAGTCACCCTCCCCGTCGAAGTCAAATCCCCCCATTGCGCAGAAAATGATTTCCTCTATCTGAAAAGCGGAAAATCCGGTGAAAAAAGTCTCCTCGTAGTCTTTTTCCCGCCGGAATGCAACCACGCGGAAATCACCATCGCCCCGGATCTCTTCCCGGCAAATCACGCCACGGAACTTTTCACCGGCAAAACAATGGAAATCGCTGCCAATCAAGGCCGCCGTACCATGACGCTGACCCCCGGCCGATTCCAGCTGGCCGTCTACACCGACTAGGGGACTGGGGACTTGATGCTCCGCCTCAAGTCCTCCCGCGGTTAGGGATTCGTAAAATTGTGGAGTACCGATTTTCGAAGGATTGCCGAGTGATTTTCGTCGAAGCCGTGAGGAGCGTATCGCGATACGTGACGAGCGGTTTTGGCGAAAAGCACCGGGAAGACTCGAAAATGGTATTTCAGAATTTTTCGGATCCCTTAGCGGCTGACGTCGATTCGATACTTGATGGAGACGGCGGGCTGCGGGTTGGCTTCCCAACTGCGGATGCATTCGCCGATGAGGTAGACGGTCCCGGGGTGTACTGCTTTGACCATGATTTCGCGGAGACCGGGAGCGCCGACGACTCCCTGTTCTTCGGGCGAGAGGAAGCGGCTTGCTTCGATGGAGAGCGGCATTTTGCTTTTCATCTGCGGGCCTTCCTTGCCGTTATTGAGGCGAAAATACCACATATAGCCGGTGGTAGGATTTTCCTTCAATGAAATTTTAACGTATTGTCCCTGCTTCATGGAAAAGGTCTTGCCGTTTTCCGCCGAGGTCAGGGTGAGCGCCGGCTCGGGGAAGTCGAGATTTTCTTCCGTGCTTGCGCACCCGCTTCCGAGAGCGAGAGCTCCTGCGGCTGCCAATGAAATCCAGAATTTACGCATGATTCCTCCTCCTGGGGGTGGTTATGGGGTGATTTCCGCGGCGATCCGTTCGAGTTCCTGACGGACGGCTTTTGACTCCTTCAGGCCTTCCGCGAGCTCTCCGTAGTCGCAGCGCTTGAGGAAGGCCGGATCGAGCGGGATTTCTGCGAGCAGCGGGGCTCCGGCCATTTTGGCCAGCTGGGCGCCGCCGCCGGAGCCGAAGAGCGCGTGCCGCGACGAGCAGTCGGGGCAGACGAATCCGGACATATTTTCAACGATTCCGAGTACCGGCACCTCTACCCTGCGGCAAAAATCCACACACTTGCGGCAATCAGAAAGTGCGACCTCCTGCGGAGTCGTTACGATGATCGCCCATTTGGGGATATCGATCAGCTGGCAGGCCGAAAGCGACTCGTCGCCGGTCCCGGGCGGGAAGTCGAGGATCAGATCGTCCAGTTCCCCCCATGCCACCTCTTCGAGCAATTGTTTGATGACGCCCATTTTGACGGGACCGCGCCAGATGACCGCCTGGTCGGGATTCTCCACCAGAAGTGCGATCGAAGCGAGTTTTACGCCGTCTTTCTCAACGGGAATCATTCCGTTTTCGCCGCCTTCCATCTTCAGGTGGCGCAGATTGAAAAGCGTCGGCTGCGACGGGCCGTGGAAGTCGCAGTCAAGCAGCCCCACCTTTCGCCCGGCTTGCGCCAAGGTCACCGCGAGCGACGCGGCGACTGTACTTTTACCGACTCCGCCTTTGCCGGACAGGATCAAGATCGCCCGTCCGATTCCCTTCAAACGGCTCTCCTGCTTTTCTCCGCAGGCTCCGCCGCAACTGCCGCAACTACCCGAGCACCCCATTTTAAAACCTTTTTTTAATTGAAAATGGAAAATTGAAAATGGAAAATTATAAAAACCGGCTTCCCGGTTCCCTCATTTTCAATTTTCCATTCTGAAACTCTAGTCCGCGCAGGTAAAATCCGGCCGGATCTCCAGTTTTCCATAAATCCAGTCGAGCAACACCGAATCGACCTTGCCGGTGACTCCGGCAAAGAGTTTGATTCCGTCATTGGCGAGCGCCCGCTGCGCGTTGACGCCGATCCGGTTGCAGAGCAGAAGATCCACTTCGCGTTCCCGGAGAATTTCGACCATCCGCAGATGGTCGGGCGCTTCCGAAGAAGCGCGGAATTTCAGCGTGATCCGCCCGTCGTCGATGCCGAACACGGCAAACTGACCGCATTCCCGAAACCGTTCGGCGACTTCATCTTCCGTACATGCTACTGCAATTACCATATGCTTGATACCGAAACCGGCCCGGAGATTCCCGGGCCGGCTTTTCAGTTCTATTATTCGGCGTCCGTCTCTTTCGGGATGGAACGCGCCTCGGCCTCGCGCACCGGTTCGGCGCGGTGGTCGTGAATTTTCTCCTTGAGTTTAATCAGCTGGGTGCCGACCTTCGTCAGCGCAGCGTCGAACGACTTGTAGAGATCGATGTCTTCGGTGATCACATCGAACGAGTGAAATTTGCACACCAACCCGATGTTGCTTTTGAAATGGCCCTTTTCGCGGTCCATCACAACGGTGACGCTGGTAATTTTAAGCGCCTTTTCGGCTTCTTCCAACGCATTGATGCGTTGCTCGACATACTCCCGGATCGACGGGGTGATTTCAAACTGACGGCAAGTGATGTTGATGTTCATACAGTACCCTCCTTCTTCTCTCTATATCCCGGGCGGCTGTTCCGCCCGGCTCTTTTACATTGAAAACGCAGGCCCCAGGTAAATTTCGCGCGCCCTCTCGTCGTTGACCAGAAAGTCGCTCGAACCCTCGACCATGATCTTACCCATGCACATCAGATAAGCGCGATCCACCACCGTCAGCGTCTCGCGGACGTTGTGGTCGGTAATCAGAATACCGAGATTGCGCTCCTTGAGCTGGAGAATGATCTGTTGCACATCGTATACCGCCAGCGGGTCGACCCCGCTGAACGGTTCGTCGAGCATGATGAAAGCCGGGTTGGTCACCAGTGCGCGGGTGATCTCCAACCGGCGGCGTTCCCCGCCCGAAAGCGTCATCGCCTTCTGTTTCGAGAGCCGGGTGAGCTCCAGCTCGTCCAGCAGTTCTTTGCAGCGCTTCTTCCGTTCGGCGCCGGAAATATCCAGCGTTTCCAGAATGGCCATGATGTTTTCTTCCACCGTGAGTTTGCGGAAGATCGACGGTTCCTGCGCCAGGTACCCCATCCCCATCCGCGCCCTTTTATACATCGGCATATGGGTGATATCCACGTCGCGGAAACCGATCTCGCCGGAATCCGGCCGGATCAGCCCCATCACCATATAGAAACTGGTGGTCTTGCCCGCGCCGTTCGGCCCGAGGAGCCCGACCACTTCGCCGGCGCGCACCGAAATCGACACGTCATCCACCACCTTGCGGCCATGATAGGTCTTGACCAGGTGTTTGGCGTCGATCAGTACGGCATCTTTTTCTACTTCATTCATAAATTACGCATTCCTCATGTTCGGGAATTCCCTCTCGAGATTAGTATATCACACTCCCGCCTGAGTTCAAGCGGGAATTGCGATTTTTTTCACGGCGCCGTTGCGGCCGTGTTCCCTTCGACGTCCATTTGTTCCGTTTCCACATTCATCACGACCCGGTCGCCGACCATCTGGCCTTGCGCCGCGCGCATCCACGGCCTCTTTTCCGGCGTGCCGGTCAGGTAGACTTTGCGTTCGGCGACGATATATTCCGCCTTTTCGCCCCCCGCCTGCTGTCTCTCGCCCGCCTTGGTGCGCCGGTCGAAAACCACATCCTTGAGGCAGAGCACGCGGGTCAATTCCAGGTTTTCGGTCAGCGCAAGCTGTGCGGGAACCGCAGCCGCTCCCGCGATGGCAAAGGGATCCGCATCCAGGTCCGGAACCGGATTTTCGGCGGTCGCTTTCTCGGCGATTTTACCGGCATAGAGGAACAGGTCCTCGCATTTGAGGCTGTTTTCGCTGTCCCTCAGGTGAACCTTGCCGTGAAACTCGGTGATATTGCGCAGGAAATCGGCCTTGCCGCGATCGGCGGAAATCGTCCGGTTCCCGCCGCCGTTGCCGCCGAGAATTCCGCCGAGCGCCTTATCCTCTTTCTTGCCCGCCGCCGCGGCCTTTTCCTTGTCGCCGGGCTGTTCCTTGCTGACGATGACCAGATTGCCTTCGCCTTCGGTCATCACGAGTGCGACGCCGTCGGATTGGAACAAACCGGGCTCCGCCTTTATTTCCGGCGGCAACTGGCGGAAATGGAGTGTCATCTTATCGGCCTTCAGATCGGTTTCGGGGTCGACCGCGTGAACCCGCCCGGTACAGACCACCCGTTGGATGGTCTTTTCGCCGCCGACCGATTCGTCGCTGAGCGCGTCGAGCGAACGAGCCTTCTCTTTCGCGCCTTCTTTCGCCGCCAGGT
>JAVBSA010000370.1:0-4772 GCA_031556915.1 Victivallis sp. | reverse complement strand
CTTTCAGAAGAGGTGACGCATGAGCTATGAAATCCGTGCTTTCGACAACAACAATAACGATGAACAACTGGAGCTCTTCCGCGCTTTGCGCCGGAAATTTTATCCCGACGAAGCACCGGAGCTGCTGCCGGAGAACGGCCGTTTCTTCCTGGTCATGAACAACGGCGAACCGGCGGCCCGCGGGGCGGCGCTGGTCAACCCGTCGATGCGTTTTCGGGACGCGACGCCGGGGCTTCTGGGATATTTCGAAAGCCTTCCCGACCGGGAGGCCGCCGGAATCCTGTTCGACGCCGTTGCCTGCCACTTCCGCCAGCTCGGTTTCCATGACCTGATCGGTCCAATCAACGGCTCCACCTGGCAGAGCTACCGGGTCACGCTGCCGGGCGGCAATGCGCCGTTCTTCCTCGACAACCGCAGCCAACCGTACGATCAGGAGTTGTTTGAGAGCAACAGTTTCGAAACGATCGCCGAATATCTCTCGACCCGGCTCGAGCTCACACCGGAGGCGTTTGCCCGGGTGGAGCGTTCCGGGAAACTCTTCGCCGCGCGCCACTTCCGGATCCGGAACTTCCGGCCGGAAGCGGCGGAAGAGGAGCTGCGGCGCATTTACGAGCTCTCGCTGGTCAGTTTCCGGAATAACTTTTTGTATACGCCAATTCCGTTCGAACCCTTTTTCCGGCAATATCAGCGGCTACTGCCGCTGCTGCGGTGCGAACATGTCCTGCTGGCGGAAAAGGCGGACGGGTCGCTCGCCGGATTTCTGTTCGCCGTCCCCAATCACAACCGGCCGCAAGCGGGGGAGCTGATCGTCAAAACGCTGGCAGTCTCCCCCGATCCCGATTGCCGGGGACTCGGCAGTTATCTGGTCGAACTTTTTCAACAGCAGTCCTTTGAAGCAGGCTGCCGGGCCGTCTACCATGCGCTGATGCATGCCGACAACGCCTCCGCCCGGATCGGCAAACAGGCTGAAATCTATCAACGCTACCGATTGTACGGCAAGAAGATATGAAAAGCAGTAACATCACCGAGCTGCTGTTCCGTTATGAAACCGAATTTCCGGACCGGACGGCGATTATCCACCGGGGGGAATCGGTCACCTTCGCGGAATTGGCCGGGCGGGTCCGGGTTCGCGCCGGCGTACTGCGCCGCAAAGGAATTCAGCCGGGCGACCGGTTGCTGGTGTTCGTTCCGATGACCATCGGGCTTTATGAGATTCTGCTGGCGATTTTTCATCTCGGAGCAACCGCGGTCTTCCTCGACGCCTGGTCAGATAAACAGCGGCTGGAGCTGGCGCTGGAGATCGCCGACTGCCGGGGGTTGATCGGCATTCCCAAGGCTTTCCTTCTGCTGCTGCGGTCCGCCAATTTACGGCGGCTGCCGCTCAAGCTGACGCATCGCTTCCCCGGTTGGCTGCGGGATAAAACGCCGGATACGCAGCCCCCCTACCCGGCGGCGCCGGACGATGCGGCGCTGATTACCTTTACCACCGGCAGCACCGGGCGGCCCAAAGCGGCGTTGCGCAGCCACGGTTTCCTGCTGGAACAGCACCGGGTATTGCAGGAAGAGCTGAAGATCCGGCCGGGCGATGTCGATCTGGCCACGCTGCCGGTCTTCGTGCTCAACAATCTGGCCAGCGGCGCAAGTACGCTGATTCCCGACTTCGATCCCCGGTTCCCGGCCGAGATCGACGCTCCGCGGATCATCGCCGAAGCAGAACGGTACAACGTCTGCTCGACGGCCGGCTCTCCGGCTTTTTATGAAAAACTCGCCGCCGCTTCGGACGGACACAGACTGCCCGCCCTGCGGCGGTTGTTCACCGGGGGAGCCGCGGTATTTCCGGATCTGGCGCTTCGTCTGTCGAAGGCCTTCCCGCATACGGAGATCATGATTCTTTACGGTTCCACCGAAGCGGAGCCGATCAGCAGCCTTTCCGCCGCCGAGTTGATCGGGGCTGAAAATCTGGCGCACACCGGCATCCCGGTGGGGGATATTTCCCCCGATATCGAGTTGGCGATTATCCCGGTTCGCGGGGGGCCGCTGCCCGAATTCAGCGACGCCCAATGGCAGGAATTCCGGCTGCCGCCCGGAAGCGCCGGTGAAATTTGCGTCAGCGGCAATCATGTCCTCAAAAGCTACTTCAACAGCCCGGACGCGATGAAGGAGAACAAGATCCGGGTGGGCGGCCGGATCTTTCACCGCACCGGAGATGCCGGTCGGCTCGACGCGGCCGGGCGGCTTTATCTGCTGGGGCGGGCCGGCAGTTTATTCACGCTGCCGGACGGGCGGACCTGTTATCCGATGATCTGCGAATATCTGCTGAAACAGCTTCAGGGAGTCCGCGCCGGAACCGTCCTGCAAATTCGGGATCGAATCGTCGCGGCGCTGGAACGCGATGATACACAACCGGCCGAAGATCCCGATCTGGAATCCGTCGGCCTGGGCGGAGTTGAAATCCGTTGGTTCGACCACCTGCCGCGCGATCCCCGTCATCAGTCGAAATTCGACTACGGCGCACTCCGGAAAATGCTTTAGATATCATGTATATAGAGCGAAAATTTTCGCTCTAGATACATGACATCTTAGACGCGGAAGGTCATGCGGTACTCCGCCTTCTCCGCTTCGAGTTCGATGAGCCACAGCACATCGCCCCAGGAGCGGCGAAAGTTCACATCCGTCACCTCGAGACGTTTGAGTGCGGCGATTCCCAGGCCGTCGAGCTCCAGTCTGACATTGCCGTCGAACACGATATCGCCGTTTTCGGCAACGACATCGGCGCACGGCGAATAAAGGTTCAGTTGAACGGGTTCACCGGAACCGGAGCGGTCGATTCGGTCGGCGACAAAGAACACATCGGCGCCGAGATGAATCGAGCGCGACATGGAACGGATTTTGAACTCTTCCGGATAGGCTTTCTCCAGAACGACGGAAGCGTCCGTGTTTCCCGCCGTGCGCAATTCGGCGGTATACGCGCCCGCCTCCTGCCCCTTGCCGCCGAACAGCGGGGCGTTATGGCCGTGAGCGCCGGTCGCCGGCAATCGGTAACGTTCCGGCGAAAAATACTGCCGCGTATATTCACTGGAACCGAGATCCGCGATGATGGCTTTGCCGTCTGCGTAGAACGAGAAATGGCCGAGATCGTTGTGGTTGTGGCTCTCCTCGTTGTCGCCGCCTTTCAGGACGGCGGCCAGCCGTTCATTCCGCAGGATCGCAAGGCGCCCGGGGTAATCGGTGTTGGTCTCTTTGACGCTCTTTTCCCGGCCGAATTCAGCGGGCAGGTTGAAAAGAAGATCCAGTGTCGTACGCAGAATCTCGCCGCAGGAGTTCTGCTCCAGCCGGGAGCAATCGGCGAAATTGCCCGCAAAACGGAGAAGATCAGCGCATCCGGTTGCGCGGTATGCAATTGCAAACGGCATCGGCGAATATTCAAAGCGCGCGATCCCGTCTGCAAAAATATAGAACAGCTTGCCGCCGATCTGCATGTCGAGCGGAAACCGGGCAATGTTGTAATATTTGGCCGTCCGGCAGATATCAGCAGCGGAACCGGGCAGAAGAGTATTTAAACGGTGCAGAAAAACGATCAGTTCGGATCCGGCGCGCGTCCAGTAGGTGACCCCCTCGTCGCAGAAGCCGTCTTCGGGATAGAAATCCCAGAACCGTTTGACGGCTTCCGTCAGGATCCGGATCAGTTCTTCAAGCTTCCGGTCGTCATTCAGCAGGCAGATCCCGGCGGTCAGCAGATTTTGCGCGCACCACGGGGTCCAGTTGTTTCGTCCGCAGAGCCACCACGGCTCATGGCGCTTTTCGATCAGCGGCAGAATCGTGTGTTCGAGCGCGACCTGCCGGATGCGCTCATAAAAACGCGGCGAATATTTTTGGAGCTCGCCGCCGAGAAGAGAAAAGGTCAATCCGACCTGCGCCACGGTGGCGGAAGCGAAAAGGTCGGAGTAAATCGCGGTGGAATCCAGGGGATAACAATCATGGTCTTCCGAATAATGCGCATGAGCGGGGACGCACCAGAAACGTTCGTCCACAATCGCGCCGAGGTAGTCGACAATGAGAGGGAACCAACGATCCTGGTCGCCGGAGAGAACGCACGCAAGCACAAGAAATGAGAGGTTGTTGCGCCTGGCGAAATACGGCCCTTCGTAAGCCGAACGGTTGCCGTCGCGCTGAAAACGGAAATAATCGGTAAGACGCGGCATCGGAATTTCTTCCGCAAGAATCGTTTCCGCCTTTTGCATAATTTCACCGACCGCGGAACGGTTTTGCGGACGTTCCGCAATTTCGCGCCACGCATTCCGGTCAGAAAACCGGGGAAAAATAAGCCGGTTCGCTTTCCCGCTCCGAACACCGTCGCAAAGGACGGAAATAAATGTTTGATCCATCGATACCATTTCCAGTGTTTGACAAAAGGGGAGCCCCTTCAATCAAAGGTACATCCGAAAAATGAAATAGCAATCGCGCCAATAAAGAAACAGCTTTTTTGTCATGATCCGGATTTGACGCAGGAAGCGCAAACCCCATCCCTGCCGGACGCATTCCGGACAAAAGATTTTGAAATTACCTCCGGAAATGAACTACCCCGCCCCAGAGGGGCGAGGTATCGGGAACAGGTAGGGCTGCCTGTCCCAGGCAGCCGTTCTCGTTGCAAATTCTACAGGGTATGAACTGGAAGCGAAACGAGGCAGGCTCTCTCCGCCAAGCGTGGAGCGCGATTTACCCGGGAGAACATGCAACGTGAACGGCGCTCTGGGGACAGAGCGCCCATAAGC
>JAVBSA010000284.1:0-4613 GCA_031556915.1 Victivallis sp. | reverse complement strand
CGTCGATGACGGCGCGGTCGGCTTCGGTGAGGCTGTCGATCGGCGGCGTGATGACCTCCCGGTCGAAGTATTCGTAAAACTTCTGGCCCTGGAGGTCGATGGTGGTGAAATCGAAGATCGCCACCTTCTTTTTTTCCGCCTCGGCTCCGGAGAGGAGGCCGAAACAGAGAAGGGCCGCGAGGCCGATGAAGAGATGTTTCATGATTCTTATTCCTTAACGACGATCACTTTATGTTCCAGAAGAGAACTTCTGTCGATGCTGATTTTGTAACGGCCGCGATCCAGGTAGAACCGGCCGTCGACCGTTTTGCCGCTGTCCAGCGTGATTTTGATGAGTTGGCTGCCGTCGGGGAGGGTCTTGACCGGAGTCACGAACGCGGCCTTCTGGTCTTCGAGCCCGGCGCGGCGCAGTGCGCTGGTCGCCAGTCTCGGCAGGTCGGCCGGGAGCGGTTCGGCAGCCGGGGCAGGGGAGCGGAACAGGAAAAATCCGCCGCCGAAGCCGAGCAGCAGTCCGCAGGCGAGTCCGATCAGAAATAACGGCATTTTTTTCATAGGAATGAATATATCATTCAGACAATTTTTTTTCAAGAATCGCTTCCGCCATTTTTCGTTCTTCCCCGGTCGGTTCCGGGGTGTCGCCGAGCGGCTGCGCCAGACCGAGTTCGCGCCACTTGAAAGCCCCCATGCGGTGATAGGGCAGCACTTCCACCCGTTCGACGCACTGGCAGTGCTTCAAAAAAGCGGCGAGTTCTTCGAGATGGCTTCGCACCAGCGTCAACCCCGGAACGAGCACGTGACGGATCCACACCGGTTTGCCGATCCGCTCGCAGTATTCGAGTGTTTTGAGCGCCCAGCGGTTGTCGGTTCCGGTGAGCTCAATACAGAGCGCGGGATCGAGCGCCTTGATGTCGAGCAGAATGAGATCCGCCTTTTCAATCGCCCGGTGGGAGATGTCCAGCGGAATGGAGCCGGCCGTATCGAGCGCGGTATGGAACCCCCGCTTTTTGCACGCGTTGAGGAGTTCGGTGGCGAAACCGATCTGCATCAGGGGTTCGCCGCCCGAGAGGGTGACGCCGCCGGTGCGGATGAAACTGCGGTAGGATTCGATCTGCGCCATCAATTCTTCGACGGAGATTTTCCGCCCCTGGTCCGGGTTCCAGGTGTCGGGGTTGTGGCAGTAGACGCAGCGGAGCGGACAGCCCTGAAAAAAGACCACGTACCGCACGCCGGGGCCGTCGAGCGTGCCGAAACTCTCCACCGAATGAATCCTGCCGGTCATCGTTTGACCGCCAGGATCAATACTGAACCATATTGCAGCGTGCTCCCCGCCAGCACGAAAAAGTGCCAGACCGTGTGGCTGTACGGTTTGCGCCGCAGGTAAAAGAGGACGCCCGCCGTATAGGCGACGCCACCCCCGACCAGCAGCCAGAAAGAGAGCGGCCCGATCGCCAGGTAGAGCGGCTTCATGCAGACGACGCAGAGCCACCCCATGACGCAGTAAAGAATAACCGAGACCTTATAGCGGTCGGAGAGCGTGATGCTTTTCATCGCAATTCCGAGTGCCGCCAACACCCAGTTGGCGCAGAGAATCCAGTTGCCGGTCGCGCTTTTGAGCCCGAGCACCATGAGCGGCGTGTAAGTTCCGGCGATCAGGAGAAAGATCGCGCAGTGATCCAGCACCCGGCAGGCGTATTTGAGTTTCGGCTGCGTGACCGAGTGGTAGAGGGTCGATGTCCCGTACATGGCGAGCAATGCAAGGCTGTAGACCGCCAGCGCCGCGTTGGCCTGCCACGCGGCCGGCTGCGCCGCCAGCAAAAGCAACACGCCGCCGGCAATCACGACAAGAAACCCCGCGCCATGGGTCAGCGCGTGGAGCTTTTCTTCGTGCGGTGTATATTCTGCCATTTTTTAATTGAAAATTGAAAATTGAAAATTGAAAATGGGGGGATGCCGGTTTGCCCTCCCAAACAGCCTGTCGGTTGATAAGTCTTTGTCGCGGAGGGGGGCATGCCGATGCGGCAACGTGTCTTTATAATTTTCCATTTTCAATTTTCCATTTTCAATTTGACCAAATATACCATGTTTTGTGGTGTTCTGCAACCTTGCAAACGCTCCCGCCGGGATTATATTAGAGAGATGAAGAAGCATATTGCCAGGGTGATCGTCGATCTTGCGCTGGACAGGGGGTTCGACTACCTGATTCCCGAGATTCTGCTCGATGATGTGAAGGTCGGCACGATGGTGACAGTCCCGTTCGGGCGGAGCCGCCGTGACGGCTATGTGCTTGCGCTTGTCGACGAGAGCGACTTCCCAGGCGAGATGAAGAGCATCCTCGCCGTCAGCGGTACGCGGGCGCATGTGCCGGAACACCTGGTCGCCCTCGGGCGCTGGATGGCCGACTATTACTGCTGCAGCCAGGAGCAGTCGATCCGGACGCTGTTGCCCTCCGCCGTCCGCAGCGGCAAAATCAAGGAGAAGACCCGCAAAATCTGCCGTCTCGCCGACCGCGAGAAGGCGGAGCATTTTGTGGCGGAGCACACCGGCAAAGTCTCCGCCGAACAGCGGGTGGAGCTCGTGAAAAATCTGCTGCTCCGCGGGCACATCCCGTTGGAGGAGATGCGCAAAGGTTCGCAATCCTCCATTGCGACGCTCCGCAAAAACGGCCTGGTCGAGGTGTTCGAAGAGACGGTCAGGCGCGACGCGTTCGGCGACCGGACCGTGATTCCGAGCAAGCCGCTGCCGGCCACGGCGGATCAGGCGAACGCGCTTGGAATCATAGCGAAAATGCTGCGCAACGAGGCGGCGAGCCACGTGCTGCTGCTGTTGGGCGTCACCAATTCCGGCAAGACCGAAGTTTATCTTCAGGCCATCGCCGACGCGCATTCGCTTGGGAAGTCGGCGATCGTGCTGGTTCCTGAAATCTCGCTCACACCGCAAACCGTACGCCGGTTCCGCGCCCGGTTCGGGGATTCGCTTTCGATCCTTCACAGCGGACTCTCCGACGGCGAACGGTTCGACGAATGGAACCGGATCAACGACGGCGAAGTCAAGATCGCGGTGGGCGCGCGCTCGGCGCTCTTTGCCCCCTTCCGCAATTTGGGGCTGATTATTGTGGATGAAGAGCACGAATCGAGCTACAAGCAGTCCGAAGCGCCCCGGTATTCCGCCCGCGACGTCGCCGTGATGCGCGGTAAATTGGAAGGTGCCGCGGTAATTTTAGGCTCTGCAACCCCTTCCGCCGAAAGCATGTACAATGCGACGACGGGCAAATTTCTGCTCGCCCGGATGAAGTCCCAGGCGTTGGACCAGCTCCCCCCCCATATCCGGATCGTCGACCAGCGGCGCGACGGAGCGCCGGAACCGGGCAAAAGCACCTTCTTTTCCCCCATGCTGATCGACGCGGTGAAGGACCGCATGGCGCGCGGGGAGCAGAGCATTCTGTTCCTCAACCGGCGCGGCTACGCACGGGTGATGATCTGCGAGGAGTGCGGCTTCGAGGCGCGCTGCCCGGATTGTTCGGTGGCTTACACCTACTCCAAACTGCACCAGATTCTCTGCTGCCACCTTTGCGGCGGCGTGATTCCGGCCTATGAGATTTGCCCGCAATGCAGTTCCAAAAAAATCCGCTACGCCGGGCTCGGAACCGAGAAGATCGAGGCGGTGGCGGGCGCGGTCTTCTACCCCGCCCGGATCGCGCGGATGGATTCCGACACCATGCGGGGGGCGGACGATTACGAGGTGGTGCTCGACCGCTTCCGCCGCGGCGAGCTGGATATCCTGATCGGAACGCAGATGATCGCCAAAGGACTGCATTTTCCCAACGTCACACTGGTGGGGGTCATCAACGCCGACCTGGGCTTGACCATGCCCGATTTCCGGGCGAGCGAACGCACGTTCCAGCTCATTACGCAGGTGGCGGGCCGCGCGGGGAGGGGGGATATCCGGGGCGAAGTCATCATCCAGACCCACAACCCGGAGAATGAAACCATCCTTTACGCCGCCAACCAGGATTTCGACGGGTTTTCCAAATTCGACCTCGAATTCCGGGAGCTGCTCGATTATCCGCCCTACAGTCACTTGCTGACCGTCCTGTTCCGGGGTGAGGACGAATCCGCGCTGGTCGCCTACGCGACCGCCTTCACGGCGGAGCTTCAGGCTTACGTGCACGATGAAATCAAAATGGCGGGGCCGTCGCCCGCGCCGATCGAACGGATCAAGGGGAAATTCCGCTACCTCCTGGTGATCCGCGGCCGCAAGCTCAAAGTGATGAAGCAGGCGCTCCGCATCCTCTCCATGCACCGCCCCATTCCCAAAGGAATCCAGGTGGGCGTCGACGTCGACGCGCAGTCACTGTTGTGATTCGTTCGGGTGGATTTTATCGGACTTCGGTTCGTTTGCGACGGTAAGCGGAGGGGCTGAGACCGGTGCCGCGCCGGATCAGTCGGCAGAAGCTGGGGTAGCTGGCGTAGCCGCAGCGGCGGGCAATCTCCTGGATCGGCAATTCGGTGTTGCTGAGAAGTCCCAGGGCGTTACCGTAGCGGACATCCCGGATATAACTCCCCAATGCCCGCTGTGCCTGATCCTGAAAAAGCCTGGTCAGGGTTGAGCGCGGC
>JAVBSA010000275.1:0-4251 GCA_031556915.1 Victivallis sp. | reverse complement strand
ATACTATTGTGATTCCACCTCCGAATATCACAGGGCAGCTTCACATGGGTCATGCACTGGACAACACCTTGCAGGATATCCTCATCCGCTATCACCGCATGAAGGGTGAAGAGGTGTGCTGGTTCCCCGGAACCGATCATGCCGGAATCGCCACCGAAGCGCGCGTCGAAAAGCATCTGCGCGAAAAAGAGGGGCTCAAACGCGACGAGCTCGGCCGTGAGGAATTCATCAACCGCGTCTGGCAGTGGAAGGGCGAATTCGGCGGCAAAATCATCCGCCAGCTCCGCACGCTGGGCTGTTCCTGCGACTGGGAGCGCGAGCGCTTTACCATGGATGAAGGCCTCTCCGACGCCGTCCTCAAAGTGTTCGTCGAACTCTACAACAAAGGCTACATCTATCGCGGCCAGCGCATGATCAACTGGTGCCCGGCTGCCAAGAGCGCGCTCTCCGACGAAGAGGTGATTTACAAGGACGTCGCGGGTAAATTCTACTATTTCCGTTATCCGCTGTCGGACAACTCCGGCCAGTTGGTGGTTGCCACCACCCGGCCCGAAACCATGTTCGGCGACACCGCCGTCGCCGTGAATCCGGCCGACGTGCGTTACAAGCACCTGATCGGCAAGACGGTGAAGCTGCCGTTGACCGACCGCGAAATTCCGATCGTCGGCGATGAACACGCCGACCCGACCAAGGGGACCGGCTGCGTCAAGATCACCCCGGCGCACGATCCCAACGACTTCGAAGTGGGCAAACGCCACGGCCTCGAGGTGGTCAACGTGATGAATCCCGACGCCACGCTCAACGCTCGCGCCGGAGCCGCCTTCAACGGGCTCGACCGGTTCGAAGCCCGCATCAAAGCGGTCGCCATGATGGAAGAACTCGGTCTCGTCGAGAAGATCGAAGAGATCCGGCACGCCGTCGGTTACTCCGAACGCGGCGACGTTCCGATCGAAACCCTGGTGAGTTACCAGTGGTTCTGCAATATGAAGGAACTCGCCAAACCCGCGGTGGAAGCCGTCGAATCCGGCAAAATCAAATTCCACCCCGAACGTTGGAGCAAGACCTATTTTCACTGGATGGAGAACATCCAGGATTGGTGCATTTCGCGCCAGATCTGGTGGGGACACCGGATTCCCGCCTGGTACAACGACGAGACCGGCGAGACCTACGTCGGGTTGACTGCCCCGACCGCTTCCGGCCAGTGGCGGCAGGAGGAAGACGTGCTCGACACCTGGTTCTCGAGCTGGCTCTGGCCCTTCTCGATCATGGGCTGGCCCGAAAAGACCGAAGAACTCAAATATTTCTACCCCACCGCCGACCTCGTCACCGGGCCCGACATCATTTTCTTCTGGGTGGCCCGCATGATTATGGCGGGGTGTGAGTTCATGGGCGAGATTCCGTTCCGAAACGTCTATTTCACCAGCATCATCCGCGACGAACAGGGGCGCAAGCTGTCGAAATCGCTCGGCAACTCCCCCGACCCGCTGGACGTGATCGCGGAATACGGCGCCGACGCCCTCCGTTTCACCATCGTCTACATCGCCCCCGTCGGCATGGACATCCGGTACAGCAACGAAAAGTGCGAGATCGGCAAGACCTTTGCGAACAAGCTCTGGAACGCCTGCCGTTTCCGCCAGATGCAGGGCGACGCTTCGCCCGAGTTCCGCAAGCTCTCCCCCAAAACGATTGCCGCCCTCTCGGGCGACGAGCGCTGGATGCTCGCCAAACTCGATGAAACCATCGATTCGATCGATACGGCCATCGCGGAATTCCGCTTCCACACCGCCGCGCACGACGTGTACGAGCTGGTCTGGTCCTATTTCTGCGACTGGTTCATCGAGGCGGAAAAGGTGCCGATGCGCGCCGGCGGCGAAGAGAAGGAGCGGGCGCTTGCCGTGCTCGACTACGCGCTCTACCGCGTCTTGCGCGTGCTGCACCCGTTTATGCCGTTCATCACCGAGGAGCTCGGCCACCAGATGGGTTTCCTCGCCGACAACGAAAGCGTCATGTTTGAAGCCTTCCCCGAAAACGACGGCTACGCCAAAGCCTTCGCCGGAGTTCCGGAGAAGATCGACGGCAAATTCGAGCTGGTGCGCGGCGGGCGCTTCCTCAAATCCTCCTGCAACCTGCCCGATGGCAAGAAGGTGAAGTTCTACCTCAAGGCGCTCGATGCGGAAACGCTCGCGTTCCTCGAAAGCGAGAAGCCTTCGCTGATCAGCCTCCTCAACGCCGAAGAGATCGAGATCACCACGCAGGAATACGATTCCACGCGCGGCGCCGCCCCCTCGAAGGTCTGCAAATACGGCACCATCTACCTGCCGCTCGAAGGGTTGATCGACGTCGCGGCCGAACGCGCGAAGCTGGATAAGGAAATGAAACAGCTCTCGGGCTGGATCAACGGAACCAAAGCGAGACTGGCGAACGAACGGTTCATCGCCGGCGCCCCGGAACAAGTCGTCGCCGACGCCCGCCGCCAACTCGCCGAAATGGAAGAAAAACTTGTCCGCACCACGGAATTGTTCAACTCGCTGGCGTGAAAAGGCCACTTTACAAAAAGGTATGAGATATGCTTGATATCAGATTGATTCGTGAAAATGCCGAGGCGGTGAAAGAGAACGTCCGCAAGAAATTTCAGATGGAAAAACTGGCCTGGGTGGATCAGGCGGTGGAGCTGGACCGGAAGTTCCGTGCTTTGATTCAGGAGGTGGATACGCTCCGCAACGAGCGCAATGCCGCGTCGAAACTGATCGGCGGCCTGATGCAGCAGGGCAAGAAGGCCGAGGCCGAGGCGAAGAAGGCCGAAGTCGCCGGTCACGGTGCGAAGATCACCGCGCTGGATGAAGAGATGCGCGGGATCGAGGAAGAACTGACCAAAATCATGATGGGCCTGCCTAACATGATCGATCCTTCGGTTCCGGTTGGAAAGAATGATACGGAGAACGTGGAGCGGGAACGCTTCGGCGAGCCGGTGATTCCCGGGTTCGAGATTCCTTACCACACGGAGATCATGGAGCGTTTCTGCGGAATCGATCTCGACAGTGCGCGCAAGGTGGCCGGGAACGGCTTCTCTTACCTGATGGGCGATATTGCGCGTCTTCATTCGGCGGTGCTGTCTTATGCGCGCGACTTCATGATCGGGCGCGGGTTCATTTACTGCATTCCTCCTTACATGATCCGCGAAAGTGTGGTTTCGGGTGTCATGAGCTTCAACGAAATGAATTCGATGATGTACAAAATCGAGGGGGAAGACCTTTATCTGATCGGTACGAGCGAACACTCGATGATCGGCAAGTTCATCGACTCGATCGTGACGGAAGAGGAATTGCCGATCCGGATGACCAGTTATTCTCCCTGTTTCCGCAAGGAGAAGGGGGCGCATGGAATCGAGGAGCGCGGCGTTTACCGCATCCATCAGTTCGAAAAGCAGGAGATGATCGTCGTCTGCAAGCCGGAGGAAAGCGCGGCGTTCTTCGATGTGTTGTGGAAGAACACGGTGGACTTCTTCCGTACGCTGGACATTCCGGTGCGGACTTTGGAATGCTGCTCCGGGGATTTGGCTGACTTGAAAGTGAAATCTCTTGATATCGAAGCCTGGTCTCCGCGCCAGCAGAAGTATTTTGAAGTGGGTTCGTGTTCGAATCTGGGGGATGCCCAGGCCAGACGCTTGAAGATCCGGGTGTCGGGTCAGGACGGCAGGAAGTATCTGGCTCATACCTTGAACAACACGGTGGTAGCCCCGCCGCGGATGCTGATTGCGTTTTTGGAGAATAATCTTCAGGCGGACGGCAGGGTGCTGATTCCGAAGGCGCTACAGCCCTACATGGGCGGAGCGACGGAGCTGAAAAAATAAATATAACCGCGAAGCGGCAAAATAAGGCGGCGCAGCCGCCAGGCCCCACCATCGTGGGGTCGTGGTCCAGCGGCGAAAGCGCTGGTCGCTCATAAGCGCTAGCCAAAAGAAACGCGCCTGGCTTTGAGGCTCTGCCTCAAACTCCGCCGGGAGGGCGCTTCGCCCCTCCCGAACCCTCCCAGACCGGCAAGGTGCCGGGGCCGACGCAAATTCGCTTCGCGAATTTGCTGACTGATCTTTTGGGGGGTAAGAGTGGGCTGGTCATCTTGGTACACAGGAGCATACGAGCGTCTGGATGGTTCCGCGTTGGCCTTAAAAACGCGCTGTGGGCGGCTGCGCCTGCTCCGTGCGATGCTTGCAACGTTGTTGCTGCGCCTCTTCACTGCGCCACGGCTGGCGCA
>JAVBSA010000581.1:0-4859 GCA_031556915.1 Victivallis sp. | reverse complement strand
GGCTACAACCAGCCGACACAGACGGGATTCTACTTCGGGCCGGATCTGCTGAACAAAGAGCAGGTTTTCCGCGGATTTCTCCTGAAGAACCAATAAACCATGGAACAGAACATGCAAACAACACCGGCAAAAAAGACCTGGAGCGTCGGCACGTTAACTTACACCACGGGCGGCCTGATCCTGCTGGCCGTCCTGCTGGTGGGCGGGGATTTCCCGTGGGCGCTCAAGGACCGGGCGGTGCAACCGTCGGCGACGCTGCTGCTCAAAGACGTCATCGGGGTTCCGGAGGCGGTTTTCGGGCTCATCATCATCTCCTTCCCGAACTTCACCAATATTTTTCTGTCGCCGGTCATCAGTTACGTCTCCGACCGGCACCGGGGGCGCTGGGGGCGGCGGATTCCGTTTCTCCTGTTCGCCACGCCGATCATTGTGGGCGGCCTTTACCTGCTGGGGCTGACTCCGCTGCTGGGAACCTGGCTGCATGAGGCGTTCCCGGCCGTCTCCAGGCATACCGGAATGCTGGTCGTTTTCTGCATCGCCTGGGTTCTGCTGGATTTCGGGACGACACTCTCGGCCTCGCTCTTCAACGCGCTGGTCAACGACGTGGTTCCGACGGAACTGGTGGGACGCTTCTTCGGGCTCTTCCGCATGGTCAGCCTGGGGGCGGGAATCCTCTACAACGAATGGCTGTTCGCCCAGGTTGTGGAATATACACTCTGGATCTTTCTCGGAATCGGCAACGCATAAGGGCTCGGGCTCCTGCTGCTCTGCTTCAAAGACAAAGAGGGCGAATATCCGCCGCCGCCGGTGGAACCGGCTCCGGCCGACGGCAGGCGCCAACCGGTGTTTTTCCGGGTGATGCGTTCGGTGGTCATCTATTTCCGGCAGAGCTTCTCGCTGCCTTACTACCGCTGGTACATGATGGCGGTGGCGATCGCCGCCCTGGCGTTCACCCCGATCAACTATTTCGCCATTCAATATGCCGCCAACCTGGGGATCGCCAAGCAGCAGTTCGGGCGTTATCTGGTCATCACCTATCTGTTTTCGCTGGTGCTGAGCTATGTTCTCGGAGCCATTGCCGACCGCTTCCATCCCCTGCGGGCGGGGCTGGTCGCCATGACCGGTTATTTCATCGTGCTCGCGGCGGGCTGGTTCCTGTTGACGGATGCGCAGCATTTCGGCGTGATCTTCGTGCTTCACGGGGTTGTCTCAGGCTGTTTCATGACGCTTACCGCTTCGCTGCCGTCGCGGCTGGTCCCCCGGGCGCTGTTTGCCCAGTTCGGGTCGGCGGTCGGCCTGGTCAACGCGGTTTTCGCGATGATCGTCGGCCCCGTGTTCGGCGGCGCGCTCGACTTGATGAACTACAATTACCGTATTTTGTTTCTGTTCGGCGGCGTCATCACCTTCGCGGCCATTCTGTTGCTGTTTAAAGTCTACCGGAATTTCCTGGCGCATGGCGGCGACGCCGCTTACCAGGCGCCGATGCCGGAATAATCAGGGGGATATCATGAAAAAAACAATCGTTTCGCTGATCGCAGCCGGAGCCGTTCTGGCCGGATGTCAGTCGCCGGCCGTCCAGCGCGAAGCGCTCGGGCGCGGCGTCATCGCCGTCCGTAAAAACGCCGAAGAGGTGTTCGTGACCTGGCGCTATCTTTCGCGCGACGCCATGACGACTTCGTTCGACGTCTACCGCGACGGCAAGAAAATCAATGCCGGCCCGATCGCCGATGTGACGTATTACGTCGACCGGAATCCGGGCGGCGGAGTCTACTCCGTGCAACCCTCCGGCGGCGATGAAAAATCCGCCGCCTGGACTCTGGGCGCGGACGCCCCCGTCGGCTATGTCAATATTCCGCTCGACAAACCGGCGGACGGCGTCACCCCCGACGGCGGCAAATATACTTACCGCCCCAACGACGCCTCGGTCGGCGACGTGGACGGCGACGGCGAATATGAGATCATCCTCAAGTGGGATCCCTCCAACTCCAAAGACAACGCCCACGACGGCTATACCGGCAATGTCTATTTCGACTGCTACAAGCTTGACGGCACGAAACTCTGGCGCATCGACCTCGGGCGCAACATCCGGGCCGGGGCCCACTACACGCAGTTCATGGTCTATGACCTCGACGGAGACGGCGTCGCCGAAATCGTCATGAAAACCGCCGACGGCACCGTCGACGGCAAAGGCGCCGTCATCGGCGACCGGAACGCCGACTACCGCGAGCCGGGCGGCAATGCGGTCCAGGAACCGCAGAAGGACTTCAAAAAGACCGGCTTCCATAAGCCCGGCACCTACAACCGGGGCCGCGTCATGACCGGGCCGGAGTACCTGACCGTCTTTTCCGGCCGAACCGGCGAAGCGCTGAAAACCGTCGATTATTACCCGCCGCGCGGCAATATGATGGATTGGGGCGATAATTACGCCAACCGCTGCGACCGTTTTCTGGCGGCGGTCGCCTATCTCGACGGCGTCCGGCCGAGCGTCGTCATGTGCCGCGGTTACTACAGCCGCACCGTCCTGGCCGCCTACGACTGGGATGGGAAAGAGCTCAAACAGCGCTGGATCTTCGACTCCGATACTCCCGGCAACGAAGGCTACGCCTCGCAGGGCAATCACAATCTGCGCGTCGGCGATGTGGATGGCGACAACTGCGATGAAATCGTTTACGGCCAATGCACCATCGACCATGATGGAACCGGGCTTTATACGACCGGCATGGGGCACGGCGACGCCATCCAGATGAGCCAATTCTCGCCCGACCTCGCCGGCCTTCAGGTCTGGAGCTGTCACGAGAATAAGCGCGACGGCGCGAGTTTCCGCGACGCGGCCACCGGCAAGGTTCTGTTTCAGGTGAAATCCAAAGAGGACGTCGGGCGCTGCATGGCCGCCGATATCGACCCGGAGAACCCCGGCATGGAACTATGGGCGAGCGACGGAATCGGTTTGTATTCCATGAACGGCGAACTCCTGGGCAACCCGAAACTCTCCGTCAACATGGCGGTCTGGTGGACGGGGGGACTTTTGCGCGAACTCCTCGACGGAAACCGGATCACCAGATACAACTGGCGGACGAAGGAGGTCGAACCGGTCATGACTTTCGAGGGGTGCGCCTCCAACAACGGAACCAAATCCACGCCGTGTCTGCAAGGCGACCTCTATGGGGATTGGCGCGAGGAGGTGTTGATCCGTACCGAGGACAACCGCGCGTTGCGCTTATACGTCTCGACGCATCCGACGGAGTACCGTTTCCACTCGTTCCTGGAGGATCCGGTCTACCGCCTCAGCATCGTCACCCAGAATGTGGTCTACAACCAGCCCACCCAGCCCGGCTTCTACTTCGGGCCGGACCTGCTGAAGAAAGCCCCGTGCGTGTTTCGCGGAACATTATTGAAAGATAAGGTGTCGAAATGATGAAAAAGCTGCTGATTCTCTCGTTTCTTTCGGTTCTCGGTTTCGTTTACGGGGCCGATCTTTACATGGCCGGCGACTCCACCATGCAGACCTACGGGCAGAAGGTGTACCCGCAGGAGGGCTGGGGGCAGCGGATGCAAGCCCTGGTCAAAGACGGCGTCAAGGTTCACAACAAAGCCATCGGCGGTCGGAGCACCAAATCCTTCAAGGAGCAGAAACGCTGGGAGAATCTGGTGAATGAACTCAAGAAAGGCGATTTCGTCATCATCCAGTTCGGCCACAACGACGGCACGAAGGACAAACCCGAGCGTTACGCCGCCCCGGCGGATTATCAGGATTACCTGCGGGAATTCATCGCCGATGTCCGCGCCAAAGAGGCGGTTCCGGTGCTGGTCACCTCGATTCCGTTCGGCAGTTTCAAAGAGGGGAAAGTCAATCCGGCCCGTTTCCTGGCCGCCTACGTCAACGCCATGCGTGAAGTGGCGCAGGAGACGAACTGCGATCTCATCGACCTCAACGAATACGCCATGAAACGGTTTGGCGAAATGGGCGAAGAAAAGGTCATGCCCTTCTATCTGGTCTTCGGTCCTGAGGCATACCCCAACTACCCCAAGGGGCGCAAGGATCATTGCCATATTTCAGACAAAGGCGCAGCATTTTACGCCGGGGCGGTTGTGGAAATCGCCAAAGCGAAGAAGCTGCCGATCGCCGGGCTATTCCAATAATGGCGACAACGATCAGGGACATAGCGGATCTGGCCGGCGTTTCCACCGCCACGGTTTCGCGTGTCGTCAACAACAACGGTTTTGTCAAAGACGTCACCCGCGAGAAAATTGCGGCGCTGATCAAGCAGCACCGTTATGTGACCGCGCCGGCGCAAAAGCGCCAGGGGCCGAAACCGGGCAAAGCGTCTCTGCTGAAATACGGTAATTTCACCATGATCTGGGTCGGCAACCCGGCCGATCATACCGCACAGGGGATGTTGCATGGCCTTTCGCAGTCGGCCGGCGCAGCCGGGATTTCCCTGAATATTGAAGTCGCCCCCCCGGGCGGCGTGCCGGAAGTGCTGAATACCGGCAGGACGGACGGCGTTTTTCTGAACGGCAATCACTTTTCCGAACAGTTTCTGCAAAAGGTCAGGAGTTATCCGGTCGTCTGGCTGCTGCAGGCCGGATCCCATGAATTCGGCGACCGGGTACAGCCCGACCATATGCAGGCCGGCATCATCGCCTGCGATTACCTGCGGCGGAAACAATGCCAGGTTCTGTGCTGCGTCAGCAGCGTCAACAGCGGCCGTTTCCCTTCGTACTGGAAAAACCGGGAGCAGGGCTTTGTCAGTGCCGCCGCCATCGCCGGTTTGAAGTGTCATGTGATCGGCCTCGATTATGACGAAAGCCGGAGCAATTCCATAGCCGCCCAAGCCGGGGCGGCGCAGGAGGTCATC
>JAVBSA010000631.1:0-4596 GCA_031556915.1 Victivallis sp. | reverse complement strand
CGAAGCCGCGTTGATTGCGACGCAGAGAAGTACCGGATTCGACTTGCTCTACATTGAGAAGGTTTTGCGGTTGCTGGATATTCTGGAAACGTTGTTTGCGCAGCCGGAGTTGAAGGATAAGTACGCCTTGAAGGGTGGAACCGCATTGAATCTGTTTTACTTCAAGCTGCCCCGGCTCTCCGTCGATATCGATTCTTGACCGCGAAACGATGGTTCAGGATCGTGAAGCGCATGAGAACATCTTGCGTGAATTGTTGACGCAACGCGGCTATGCGCTGAAGCGGGTGCCGTCCGAACACGCCGGCGGTAAGTGGAGGCTCGGGTACCGGAGCTTTGCGGGGATTCTGCAAAATATCGAACTCGATCTCAATTATATGCACCGGGTACCGCTTCTTCCGGTGCAACTGTGTGATTCATTTCCCCTGGGGGAACAGCTGGTCAGGGCGATTCCTGTTCTCGATATTCATGAGTTGGCGGCGGGAAAGCTCTGCGCCCTGATCGCCCGCTGCAAGCCGCGCGACCTCTTCGACGCCTGCAATTTGCTGAATCATCCGGAATTGGATCGGGAAAAACTGCGTTGCTGCTTTGTCGTCTACGCGGCGTTCAACAAGGTCGATTTCAGCATAATCGACGGATTGGGTGAACTGAAGTTCGATACCCAGCTGTTGCCGGGGGCCCGGCACAGGTACAGTGCCCGTTCTTCGATCAGCCAGCCCGAATGCAGCTCTTGTGGAGAAAGCCCCGAAACTTCCCCCTGCGTATCGAGCCAGCGCAGATAGGCGCGGTGGACGACGCCGGGCGGGTGGCAGATTCCCTTTGCAAAGCTGCGCGTGCGGGCCCGCAGCAGTCCCTCAGCGGTGAACAGCGTCATCTGGGTGTCGTCGGTGATGGAGCCGCTGCCGTCTTCGAACTCGACATACCCGGTGATTCCCGCCGGACCGTACAGTTCCCGGATCAAGGCGAGAGAATAAAATTCGACCGGCGCTCCCAAGGCGTCGCCGACGGCTCCCCCCAGGAGACTGCCGCGAATCCGTGTCCGGCGCGCTTCGGATTCCATCAAATTATGAAGTGCCATCCATCGTCTCCTTGCACTGATTGTACAAGATAGCACACATTGACCGGTTTGCAATGTTACTTACGCCAGCATCATGAAATGGCGGGCGTAGCGTTCGGGAATTTCGCGCATGTCGACCAGAATCAGAAAGTCGATGGTCCCGAAGTCGCGGTCGTAAGCGGGTACTCCGCATATGGTTGCCCCCAGCCGCAGGTAGCCTTTGAAGAGGGGAGGGAGTTGCCGCAGCAGCTGGTCGCCGTTTTCCAGGTGCGCCTCCACCTCGCGCCGGAGAACCGGGTCGAGTTCGAACCCGGGGCGCGGAATTGCCTTGAGCAACGGGCTGATCTTGCCCTGTTTCTTCAACAGCTCGTAGATCGCGAAAGCCGCCGCCGGATCGGTCTCTTCCAGGCTGACGCAGCCGAAGAGGTAGTGAAAAGAGGCGAATTCCGTGGAGGAATGGCGCCGGGCGTAGTGCGCCCTGATCGCTTCCCGGCCGGAACGCGGGCGGCGGCGCAGGGCGGCGAGCCCGCTCCAGAGCAGCCCGGCCACCGCGCCGCTGCGGAATTCCGGAGCCACGCAGGAGCGGCCCACCTCGCACGCTTCGTGCCGGAGCGCGTCGATTCCTTCGATGCGGAACTCCTCTTCCGAATAGAAATGGCCGGTTTTCTCCGTCCGGTCTCCGGGCAGGGCGCGGTAGGTTCCGATGGTTTTTCCGGTCGGTTTGTCGACCACCAGCAAATGGCAACAGAAAGGGTCGAAACGGTCGCGGTCGATGTTATCCGTGCATTGTGCCAGGCGGCCTTGTTCTTCTTTGAAGACGCGGTAACGCAGTTTCTGGGCAGACTCGACCTCCGCCGGAGTCTCCGCCAGTTTCAAAATGAAGTTTCCCTGTTCCGCCAGAACCGGCGACGGATGCAGCATCGACCGCAGCCGCGCCGGGCTGCCGCACAGGTTTCGCCAATGGCCGGTGAGTTTCTCCGAACGCAGTTTATCGATCACAGTCGTCATCATCATGGTAACCTCCTTTGGAATTGTCCTGATTTCATAATAGCAGATGGCGTGCCAACTGTCATTTGAACTTGAAGTCGACCCGTTACTTGTGAAAGATAAACGTAAAATGTATATGTGGTGTACAAAATATGTTTGATTTGCATTTGCCGGGATGCGATGGTATTTTGTAGAGGAGGGAATTCATATGGCGGATCAGGAACTTCTTGTTGCGGCCGAAGCCGGCGATGCCGATGCCCAGTTTGAACTCGGTTATGATCTGGATGTGGAAAAGCATGATTATGCCGCCGCCCGTGAGTGGTATCATCGCGCCGCCGCCCAGGGGCATCCGTCGGCTTGGAACAACTTGGCCTGCATGGCTTTGAATGGCGAAGGCCGCCCCGTCGATCTCGAGTTGGCGGCGCAGTATTACCGCAACGCGGCCGAATGCGGCGATGCGGACGGGCTCTATAATCTGGCTTGCACTTTGCAAGATCTGGCGACTGCAGCCGGGGATTGGGGGGAGGTGATCCGGCTTTACCGGAAATGCGGCCGCCCCTCCGGGCATTATAACCTTGCCGTTCTATACGATTTCGGTGATGAATTCATCCCGGTCGATCATGGGCAAGCCAACCGTTATTACCGGCTGGCGGCGGATGCCGGGCATGCCGGCGCCGCGAACAATCTTGCTGCAAATCTGTATACCGGAACCGGATGTCGCAAGGATTGGAAGACGGCGTTCCTCTATATGAAATTTGCCGCCGAACAGGGCGATCAATCGGCCTGCCTGTCATTGGGGGAAGCCTATGCCTTGGGGGAGGGGACGAGACGGAATTACGCCGGGGCTTTCTTCTGGTTCCGGCGCAGCTGGTTCGCCACCGGCAAGGCCGCCGCCGCCGGATGGCTCGGCGAGTGTTATTTGCGCGGGCGCGGAGTACCGCGGAATCTGAACAAAGCCTTTCTGTGGCTGAAGCGCGCCGCGAAACTGGGAGATGATTTTGCCTGTTTTTGCCTCGGATTCCGCCTGGTTGCCGGTGATTGCGGCTGGCCCCGGGATGAGGAACGCGGCCGTTCTTATCTCAAGCAGTATCTGGAAAAACATCCGGGCGACGCCGACGCGACTTATTGGATGGGTAAATCCTACGGTAAATCTTATCATCCTGCCATGC
The DNA here is from genome assembly GCA_031556915.1 of Victivallis sp. Lineage (GTDB taxonomy): Bacteria > Verrucomicrobiota > Lentisphaeria > Victivallales > Victivallaceae > Victivallis. Next base: position 1,386 of record JAVBSA010000631.1, on the reverse strand, counting down.
CGTATTTCGAAGAGCTCTGGCAGCGCGACCGCGATCCGTGGAGCGCTTACGAGATGGTCAAGCTGAAAATCGCCTACCGGAAGTATTGGACTTGCCAAGAATTCGCCGAAATGGACGAAATGCTCCGCTTTGCCGCCCGGCGCAAGGTTTTTGACGCCGGCCGTCTCCGCCGCAGCCGGATCTGGCAGCGCCTCCGCTCGAATATCGTCACGTCGGAAGAGCTGGCGGCGAAATACCGCCGCAGCCTGCGTTGGGGAGACGGCTGTTGGCGGTATGTGGCCGAGTTTCATAAGCGCAGCGGGCGCGAGGAATTCGAAGTCTGCGCGAAATATCTGCAAGCGACTCATTGGCTGGATGTTATTGCCGGAGCGAATCTGCTGGCGCAGCTGGGAAGTTTTCACGGCGAAATGCCGTTTGCGGAAGAAAGCACCGCGCTGCTGATTCCAAAAATGGAGACGGCCGGAACCGAAGACGAGCGGTGCAACCTTCTGCGCGCCATCGCCTGGCAGCATACCGACGACGGGCAAAAGTTTCTGCTGGGCTATGCCGCCGATTCCAATGCCGATCTGCGCCATATCGTGGCCTGGGGTCTTGCGGGTGAGACCCGCGAAGAACTGGAGGTCCTACTGAAGTTGGCTCATGATCCGGAGGAGGAAATCTGGGATTGGGCGGTTTTCAACCTGATCGATGTGGGTGGGATTCTATATCCGGAACTGGAAACCGGGTTGACCGAACTTGCCGCCCGCCCGGAGTCCCTGATGCGCTATCAGGCGATCGCAGCCCTGGCCGCCCGGCATGCGCCCAATGCGGAAGCGCTGCTCCGGCGCGAACTCGAGAAACCGCTCGCAAACGGCTATGAGCTCGACTACCTCGAAAGTGCTGCCGAATACCTGAAATTGCCCGAACTTCTCGGCGTTATCGCCGAAAAAGAACAACAGGCCGCCGCCGGAACGGGAGCCGGACATCATGACAGGTGAGGAATATCGGGAGCTTGTGGAACAGGCCGGGGCCGGCGACGCGGAGGCTCAGTTTGCTTTCGGATATGATCAGGAGGAGGAACGGCACGATAACACCACCGCCTAGTACTCTGTACACCCTAAATTTGTAGGACAGGGTACAATCATTTCAAGGCGGGTGGGGCGCTCTGTCCGCAGAGCGCCGTTCACTTTGCAGGCTGAGCAGTAAAAACAGGCCGGTTGACCATGCATAATGAACGGCTGTCTGGGACAGACAGCCCTACCTGGTTTTCCGTCAGATGCGGTTGTCCCAGTTTTTGAAGACGACTTCCTGGCCGTTGGCGCGGATGGCGTCGTAGACGGCTTCGGGGGGGCGGGAGTCGTTGAGGGTGAATTGCGCCACGTCTTCATCCGCAAGGACGGCGTAGCC
>JAVBSA010000487.1:0-4223 GCA_031556915.1 Victivallis sp. | reverse complement strand
GTAAAATTGTTGCTGAAAAACAAAAAGTTTCAAGATAGTAGTACGAAATACACGAAAGGGGACAAGGAAAATTTTTTCTTGAATTTATTTCGTGTATTTCGTGGTCCCCAAAAATGATTTTCTCTGTTTTGACGGGCTACTTTTTGGGGATGAATTCGATGAAGTCGATTTCGGCGATGCTGTGGGAACCGGAGTATTGGCTGTTGGCTCCGACGCTGACGATGAAGTAGCTGTCGGGTTTCTTTTTGTATGCTTTTTCGTAATCGGCGAGGACGTCGCGTTCTTCGGTCACCCATTCGCCGATAGGGGTGCTCTTGTTGCGGATCGTCTGATGGGCGACGGTCATCATTCCGGCGGCGTACTTGGTGACGCCGCTGGTGTTGATGGGGGTGTTGACGCTCCAGCGGTATCCGACGCACTTCTGTGAGAGGAGGGTGCCGTCGCCGAAATAGAGAACCGCCGCCTGATCGTCCGGTTCCTCTTTGCCGGGGGGGACGACGATCGGCTTGAGGATTCGCCATCTCCATCGCATGATCGGGGTTTCTTCGAGGTTCACCGGGGCGGGTGCGGCCAGCAGGACACCGGTTGATTTTTTCGCTTCGACGAGCAGCACGGCTCCTTTGGAGGCAGTGGCGTCCTGGCGGACGGTGAATGACGTTTTTGGGGTCAGGAAGCGGGCGCCCTCGAATTTGCACTGGGTTTCCAAAACTTGCGGTTCGTGGTAGTCGATGCGCCACGAGGCGTTCGGCGACGGTTTGGCCGCATCCGCGTTTTCCTGTCCGAACGTGATCAGGGGCAACAGGATCATCAGTGCCCGGGTGAGTTTCTTCATTTCTTCTCCCTGCGGTACTCCCCATACCGCGTCATAATCTTCTCCACATACTTTCGGGTGCTTTCGATGGTGATCCGATCGGTCACGGTTCCGTCCGTCCGGGTTGGCTTCCAGCGTTCGGAACGGCTTTCGCCCGCGTTGTAACGTGCCAGCGCCAATTCGGTGCCGTGCGTATATTCTTTATATTTCCGCATTCCGGCCGCCAGGTAGAAGCAGCCGATTTCCAGATTGGTTGCCGGGTCGAACAGAGCGGTCTCCGGTGGCGGCGAAATTTTTCTGGTCCGGGCGTAATCCGCCACGGCTCCGGCGGGGAGCACCTGCATCAGGCCGAGTTCGCCGGCCCTGCCGCGGGCGAAAGGATCGAACCTGCTTTCGCGGAACACGACGGCACGCACCAGTTGCGGGTCGAGCCCGTATTTTGTCGCAGCCGCCCGGATTTCCGCGGCGTAAAGGGTGTCGTCCACCATGAAATCCCGGAGATCGTCCCGGAAACAGAATGTCAAAAAGACGCCGCCCAGCAGGGTCACGCCGAGCCATCGCAGGAGCAGATGGACTTTCTTCCGCGTCACTCTGTACTTCGCCCGGCCGGTTTCTGATCCGCCGGAACGGGATCGGGCGGAATCAGGATCTGACTGCCCTGTTCCTTCAAATAAACCGCCAGCTTTTTCCCCAGGGTTTCCGGGACTTCAAGGCGGAGCTTCACCTGATCGCCCTCGGGATAGACCGACAGCTGCTTCAGGAACTCCTGGCCGAGCGCGGGATCCTGCCCGAAAACCCAGCCGGAAGCCAGTTGCAGAAAGCTGGGGAACATGAATGAAAACTGGTTGGCGCTACCGCTGTCCTTGCATTGGGCCGTGCCGGTGATGGTCCAGCCTTTGCCGGCGAGGTTGAGTTCCAGGAAAGCGTTCCGGACGCCGTTGAAGAAAAAGGACATCTGGTTTTTCTTCTTGCCGGAAAACATCTTTTTAAAATCGATGTAACTCCAGGCGAGCGGCTTGTCTTTGGGCAGCGTAACCGCCGCGCGCCTTGTCTCCGCGGGGGTTGTGATCGCGGCAAAATAGGGTTTCACATATTCCCGCTCGGTGACCATGACGACGTCGTTTTTCAGGTAGGCGAGCGCGAGGGTGATCCGGGTTGCGGGGATGGAGTCATCCGACAGCAGACAGTAGAGGGGGAACCCTGCTTCGGACTCCAGCGAAAAGCGGTCGCCGAGCGCTTTCAACCGTGTTTTCAGAGTTTCTTCGGCCAGCGATGTCGTCGCCAGGGTGGCGCGGAGCTGTTTGCCGCCGGCCGCGAAGATCAGCTGATCGCACTCTTCGAGCTTGACGCCGTAACTGCGTTCAAAGCCTTCGCCGAGCAGATTGCTGAAATTCGGGTTTTGTTTGAGATCCTGGAAAAACGGCTGTTTCTGAAGCGTCGCCGCATCCACCCCGATGAGATATTCCGCTCCCGCGGGAACATATTGGAATAGTCTCTCCGCCGCCGCAAGGGTCACTGTGACGGCGAGAACGGCCAGGGTGGATGCGAAGAGTTTCATTTTTCCGTTTCCTGTTGTTGCTTCTTCGGCAGCTTGACTTCGATGTGAAGTTCGCGCAGCTGCTTGATCGTGGCTTCCGCCGGAGCGTTCATCATCAGGTCCTGCGCCTGCTGGTTGAAGGGGAACGCGATGATTTCGCGGATGTTCGGCGAATCGGCCAGCAGCATGACCATGCGGTCGACGCCCGGGGCGATTCCGCCGTGCGGGGGCGCGCCGAGCTTGAAGGCGTTGATCATGCCGCCGAACTTTTCATCCACCACTTCGGGGCCGTAACCGGCGATCTCGAACGCCTTGTACATCACATCCGGCCGGTGGTTGCGGATCGCGCCCGAAGAGAGTTCGATGCCGTTGCAGACGATGTCGTACTGATAGGCGAGAATATCGAGCGGGTTCTTGTTGAGCAAGGCATCCATGCCGCCCTGCGGCATCGAGAATGGGTTGTGCGAAAAGACGGTCGCTCCCGTCTCTTCGTCCTCTTCGAACATCGGGAAGTCGACGATCCAGCAGAATTTGAAGGTATCGGGATCGATGAGGTTGAGCTGACGGCCGAGTTCCGGGATGACGGCTCCGCCCACCTTCTGGACCAATTTCGTTTTGTCCGCGAGGAAGAAGAGGGCGTCGCCGGTTTCGACGTTGCCCGCCTTCTTGAGGGCCGCGAGGATTTCGGGGCTCAGGAACTTCACGATCGGGCTCTTTTCGCCCTCTTCGCCCCAGATGATGTAGGCCATGCCCCTGGCACCGTTTTCCTGGGCGAATTTGATCATGTCGTCGAAGAATTTACGCGGCTTCGCGGCCACCTGCGGGGCCTTGATGGCGCGGACGACGCCGCCCGAAGCGACGGTTCCGGCGAAAGCCTGGAAACCGCAGTCGCGGAAGTGTTCAGAAACGTCGATCATCTCCAGCGGATTGCGCAAGTCGGGCTTGTCGGAACCGAAACGCGCCATCGATTCGCGGAACGGAATCCGCGGGAAGGGCGGCCGGGCGAACTTCTTCTTGCCGAATTTGCCGAAGACGTCGGCCATTAAACCCTCGATCACCGCGAAGATTTCGTCCTGTTCGACGAAGCTCATTTCGACGTCGAGCTGATAGAATTAGCCGGGGATGCGGTCGGCGCGCGAGTCTTCGTCGCGGAAGCACGGCGCAATCTGGAAGTAACGGTCGAAACCGGAAACCATCAGCAGCTGCTTGAACTGCTGCGGAGCCTGCGGCAGCGCGTAGAATTTGCCGGGATGCAGCCGCGAGGGCACGAGATAGTCGCGGGCGCCTTCGGGGCTGCTGGCGGTCAGGATCGGGGTCTGGAATTCGTTGAATCCGAGACCGGTCATATAGCGGCGGATCTCCGCCACGACCTGGCTGCGGAGCATGATGTTGCGGTGAAGATCCTCGCGGCGGAGGTCGAGAAAGCGGTACTTGAGGCGCAGATGTTCCGGCGCCTGGTCGTCCTTGGCGACCTGGAACGGAATCACGTCCGCTTCGCCGAGGATCTCCATATCGGTCGCCTGGAGCTCGATTTCACCCGTGGCGAGCTTGGGGTTGACGGTTCCTTCGGCGCGCTCGACGGCCTTGCCGTCGAACCGGACGACGGTTTCCACCCGCCAGCGGTCGAGAGACTGATAGAAGGAGCATTCCGGATCGATCACCACCTGGGTGATGCCGTAGTGGTCGCGCAAGTCGATGAAGATGACGCCGCCATGGTCGCGGACGCTGTGGATCCAGCCGGAGAGACGGACAACCTTGCCGACGTCGCCTTTGCGGAGTTCTCCGCATGTGTGGGTACGGTAAATGCTCATAAAAAACCCTTGAATTTTTCGTTTTTCACGTTATAAGTAAGTAATATAGCACCTGATTTCATAT
>JAVBSA010000238.1:0-4925 GCA_031556915.1 Victivallis sp. | reverse complement strand
TGTCGCGCGAGGGTGTCGAGATAAGCCTGGCGGCGCTGGCGGTGGCTTTCGAGCAGATCGGTCACGATGCCGACAAAGGCGATCCGGCGGTGTCCCATACAGACGATGTAGTCGATCATTTCCGCTACGGATTCGTAGTTCTTTGAAACGACGTAACTTCCTTCATTGTCGGCGTTTGCCACCTGGATAAAGGGCAGGCCGGCCGCGCGGAGCCGGGCACGGAAGGGGTCGTCGCCGGAGAGGTTCACGCCCAGCAGCCCCAGCAGGGAATTGCCCGCGTAAAAACAGTGAAGTTCCTCCGGCGTGTACGCAACGATCCGCTCGCCGTCGATGAGTGTGATGTCTTTGCCGAGGGAAAACGCTTCGCGGCAGATTCCGTTCAGCAGCTGCGCGGTGAAGGGCGAAGCGAGCGGACGCTGCTCGGAGAGGAAGGCGACGACGCCGATGGCGTTCCCCAACTGCTTGCGCTGCTGGGGAACATAATTGAGTTCTTTGATGATTTCCATCACCCGCGCGGTCGTTTCGCGGGAGATGTTTCCCTGGTTGTTCAAGATCTTCGACACGGTCGCGGTGGAGACCCCGGCGGATTTGGCGATGGTGTAGATCGTCGGCTTTGTCATGGTAACAATTTCCTTGTTTTAAGGAAATATATCCCAAAGTTTCCCGAAGTCAACCGTTGTTTCCCGATAAAATCGCGGTTTCTTATTTCGGGCCGTGCAATGAAAAAGGCGTTTTTTTGTGATATTGTTCCGAACGAACCTTGAATAAAACGAAATCCGGTGTAATTTATAACCTCTGTATTTATGATGTTTTTTGAATAACAAAATTCTGATAATAGAAGGAAGTGAAACGATGAAAAGAACTTTTCAGCCCTCGAACCGCCGCCGTAAACGCCGGATTGGTTTCTTCGCCCGCATGGCCACCAAGAGTGGACGCCTGATTATCAAGCGTCGCCGCCAGAAGGGCCGCGCCAAGCTTACGGCTTAAGTGAGAATGGGTTCGGCAATTTTGCCGAGCCCTTATTTTGATTCGAAACAGTGAAAAAGTCTCTTCGCAAGCCGGATAAAATCCGATTCAAAGCAGAATTTGATCAAATTCGCGGGAACGGGAACAAGCTGGTCGGATCGAGAATGCTGATCGTACATGCTCCGGCGCCCGATGGGAGGCTGCGATGCGGTGTCATTTGCGGAAAAAAGTACAGTTTGCTGTCGGTTCGACGCAACCGGGCAAGGAGATTGCTCTGGGAGAGTTTCCGGCTGCTGAAGCCGCAGATCGGTGTCGGCCATTACCTTCTGATTCCGCGGAAGCGGATGGAGAACGCGATGCGTCAGGATGTGACCATGGAGATGGCTTCCATTCTGGCGCGTGCGAATTTGATTCCCCGCGAGGCGGCTCAATCGCCGCCCGAATGTTGATTGCAATGATTAAAGTTTACCAGTGGACGCTTTCGCCGCTTCTGCCGAACTGCTGCCGCTTCGAGCCGAGCTGTTCGCGATATGCCGTCGAAGCTTTGCGCGTCCACGGTTTTCTGCGCGGTTTCTTTCTGAGTTTCCGGAGAGTGCTTCGCTGTCAACCGTTCTGTCAGGGCGGAATCGACCCGGTTCCGCCGCCCCGCTCCGTTCCGAAGCTGCACCGTAAAGGCGGGCAAAGAAAGTTGTAAGGTCTGAGATTTGAGTTTAAAGCTTGATAAAGAGACGCTCGGCGTCATTATTTTCTGTGTTGTTATTCTGTTGGTCTGGCAGCCTGTCGGCCGCATGCTCGGTGTAGTTCCCCCGGCGGGCGAACGCGACGTCAATCTTTCCGCCCTGGCCGCCCAAAAAGAACTCCCCGCCGGAGTCCGGACTCTCGCCAATCGGAACCTGGAACTCGTCGTCAACCCCGAGCTGGGGCGGATCGAACGGGTGACGCTTCCCGGCTATAAAGACAGAACGCGTGAATTTCCCATCGTGCTCGACCAGGCGCTCGCCAATGTCGGCGGGCTCGCCGTATTCGACCGTTCCGCGCCCTGGACGCTTCTCGGCGTCGAGGAAAACCGCCTGGATGAAGAAGCGAAGAGCCTGACGGTCAAGCGCAAATTCCGCGCAATCGGCGGCGAAGAGTTCTTTCTGACGCAAGAGTGGCGCCTCGCCGACGACTACGAAGTGGCGAATACTGTCACGTTCGAGAACCTTTCCGGCAAACCGCTGGCGTTCCCCGCCCTGGTGGTCAACGGCGGCGACCTGGCCCCGTGGGAGATGTATTCGGGCGATAAAGTGCGCACCCCCTCTCACCGCATGGATGCCCTGACGGTGACCGGCAGTTATATCGACGTCAAGGCGGACAAGAAGGATGCGGACTTTTTCCTGACTCCCGCGCCGCTGGTCAAATGGGCTTCGGCCGGCAACAAATACTTTACGACGATGCTGACCGCGGATCAGCCGTTTGTGCTTCACCAGAACCGTTTCTCGTATGTCGGCGTGCTTGAAAAGACGCCGAAGATGATTATTGAAGTGGGGGCGTCCTATCCCAACTTCTATCTCGAGGGCAAGGCCGTCAAGACGCTCGGCTTCAAGGCTTATTACGGGCCGAAGATCATTGCCGAAGTCCGCGCGTTCGATTCCACGGCGGACAAAATCATGCACCTGGCCTGGGGGCCGTTCGATTACCTTTCCCGTTTCCTGCTCTGGATGCTGGTCGAGTTGAACAAACTGGTCGGCTCTTACGGAATTTCGATCATCTTCCTGACGCTGATCGTGCGTGCGCTTTTCTACCCGATCACGGCGAAGAGCAACGCCTCGATGCGCAAGATGCAGGCCTTGAAGCCCCAGCTGGACGAGCTCAAGGTGAAATACAAAGACAACCCGCAGATGTTTTCGAGCAAGATGTGGGAGCTTTACGGCCGGGAAAAAGTGAATCCCTTCAGCGGCTGCTTCCCGCTGCTGCTGCAGCTGCCGGTGTTCCTGGCGCTCTATTCCACGCTTGACGGCGCGGTGGAGCTGCGCCAGGTGCCCTTCCTGTGGGCGAAGGACCTTGCGGCTGCGGATACGATCTGGACGCTGTCGGTTTTCGACTACAATCTGGCGCTCAATCCGTTTGTTCTCCTGATGACGTTTTTCATGGTGATTCTGCAGCACATGACTCCGATGTCGATGGAGCCGATGCAGAAGAAGATGATGACGGCGATGCCGATCGTGATGTTGATTGTTCTCTACGATCTGCCCTCCGGTTTGACGCTTTACTGGACGGTCAGTAATATTTTCAGTATTGTTCAGCTCTACGTGCAGAAGCGCGGTAATTTAAAGATTCAGGGGACGGGACCGGCCAAATCCGCCGGGAACTAAGCGTCGTCATCGTCCCGCAGTTATGAAAGAAGGGAAGAAAAAATGTCGGAAAACGGGAAATTCGAAGAACAGAAGAACAAGATTGTCCGGACGATCGGCACTATGTTCGACTACCTCGGCTTGAGCGGAAGCTTCCGTGTCGAGGAAAAAGGTACGCGGATCGGCGTCAAAATCAGCTCCGATGACGCCGGCCGGATTATCGGCCGCAAAGGCCAGACGCTGGAGAGCCTGCAGCTCCTGCTGAACCGCATGATGTTCAAGGACGACGAGAACTGCCCGCACATTCTGCTGGATATCGACGGTTACGCCCGCGGCGAGCGCGGCGCCCGTCCGGAAGGCGAAGAGGGCGAGGAGAATGAGGGCGAAGGCGGCGAAGACCGCCCGCGCCGTGACCGCGGCGACCGTGATCGCGGCGACCGTCGCGAGCGCCGTCCGCGCCGTGAAGACGGTCCGCGCGCGACCAAAGAGCAGCTTGAGCAACAGGCTCTGGATGCGGCGAAAGAGGTGAAGCGCTGGGGCGAATCCGTAACACTGCCTGAAATGAACGCGCACGACCGCCGCATCATCCACGTGACGCTCAAAGAAGACGGTGAAATCAGCACCGAATCCCTCGGCGAAGGCGCGATGAAGAAGGTTGTTATTTCTCTCAAGAAAGAAGATTGATTTTTCTTCAGAAATTTCAAAAAGCCGGCTTGAATTCCACTGCGGGCCGGCGTATATTATAAAACATTCTTCGGGGTGTGGCTCAGTCTGGCTAGAGCGCTGCGTTCGGGACGCAGAGGCCGGAGGTTCAAATCCTCTCACCCCGACCATTTTCTTCCTCAAAACTTCCTTGGAAAAATACTCGAGCTCCGATTTTGTGGGTAATTTTGTGGGTAAGCTATCCAAGAGACGTTTTTCATATATTCACTCGCCTTTTATTTTTTGCATTTTGTGAAATTGGTTTCCGCTTCAACCTTTGCGTGTTAAGGTTGCACAAACCAAAAGAAAAGCGTGAACTCGGGAGGCGGGGGTGAGTGGTTTTTGTCGTTGTTCAAAATTTTTTTCTGATTTACGATGGTTCGCGCTTTTTGGGGAATGATATTGAAAGAGGAGAGCCGGGGGTGTATCTTATGGGTGCTGCGTAGCACCGCGGCCGTCAGTAGGCAGGATTAGCACCCCTGGACGTGGTTACAGGTGAAAACTGTAACGGCACGCCAGACCGGGTGCTGCCGCTTGGCGGGAGGTGCTACTCCATGCCGTTACAGTTTCACACATATCTCGCTGCCGCCGGAGCCATCTCCTCGCGGCAGCGTTCTTTTTACATTAGCTCACTTTGTGTAATTTATCAATGTAGTCGATCCGCTGGCCGATCCAGCGCATGATGTTGACGCATTGACTGTTCCCGCAGACTTTATAGCGGGGGCCGTCCGGACAAAGCTCTGCCGGTTTGTTTCGCCAGGGGATTCGCGTGTAGTTGTCAGGGAAGCCCATCAGGCGCTCGCATTCGTTCGGCAGCAGCCGGCTGATGATGTTCGGCGTCCGGACGAGCGCGTGGTGATCCGAAGCGAGTAGGGTATAGCTTTCTTCGTGTTTGAGTTTCTGAAAATAACTTTTGCCCTTACC
>JAVBSA010000027.1:0-5508 GCA_031556915.1 Victivallis sp. | reverse complement strand
CGTCGCTGTCGGCGAAAATCTTCATTCGAATACTGGGGTGATGCGTTCGGCGGGAGCCCATCCGGTGCGGCCGTTGCACTCGATTTTGAGATATTCCCCGCGCCGTTCCAGAATTTTGGCGTCGTTGCCGCCCGGAATCGTGGCCGATACGCTGCCGATGGTGCCGCCGGGGAGTGTTCTAAGCTCCAACTGCCCGTTGACGATTCCCCGGGCGGGATCGTAAGTGTCGTAAGATTGCGACGCGGCCGCCGCGACGGAGAGGGCGAGGCAGAAGGCGAGCACGCCGGCCATGCTCCAGCCGGGGGTATTCGGGATTCCGCGGCGGCAGGCGAAGAGAACGCAGAGGAGCAGAAAGAAAATGGAAGCCCCCAGCATATGTTCATCGGGCCTGAGATAGTCGCGCAAGGAGACGACGTGGGCGGTGAAGGCGTTGGTTTTCTTGTTGCCGTTCTGCAGCAGTTTCCGGTTCACCAGTTTCAGGTTTTCCCGGGTTTCGGGATCGCGCGGGTCGAGGAGCCGGGCGCGTTCGAGGCTGATCCGGGCGAGCGGCAGGTCGTTGAGCTGCCACGCGGCGCCGCCGATGTTGTAGAGCGTTCCGGGGCAGGGGGCGGCACGGTCCAGCGCCGCCTGGTATTCCGTCAGCGCTTTTTTGAATTCCCCCCGGTCGAAGAGATCGTTGCCCGATTCAAACGACGCCTCCGCGTTCAGCGCGAAGCAGAGAAGCAGCAGGAACGACAGGTGTTTCAGGAAACGGATCAGCAGCTTCGGGTATTCCGGGCGGAAGCCGGTCGCGCCGGGGAGGTAACTGCTTTCGCCGTTTCTTTCGAGAAGCTCTTTGATTTCGGGATCGTCGATTTTTGCGGCGATTTCCGGCGCGGTCGCGCTTGGAGGGAGCAAGAGGCTTTCCGCCAGGAAGGGGAGGACGCGTTCTTTGAGAATCCGGTCGAACGCTTCGGGGGAATCGCATTGCTTGAGTTCCCCCAGAAGCTTCGGGAGGTGCCGTTTCAGCCCGCGCCTGCGGTCGGCAGCTCCCTTTCTGCGCAGATGGCGGAAGAGTTCGCCCCCGGCCGCGATTGCGATGCCGAGCGCGGCAAAGAGAATCACCCAGGGCAAAGTATTGGTGTAGAGCGGGAGGCGAACCGCCTTGCCGGGGCTGGATTTCTGATAGAACAATTCGGTGCGTTCCGGTTCTTTCGGGGGCGCGCTTTCCGTTTGTGAAAGCGCCTTGCCCTCATCCACCGCGATGCCGTTCCGGGTTTCGCCGGGGAGGATATCGAGCGCAAGCGCGACGTCGTGGATCTCGTACTGCTTTGTCAACGGATTGAAGGTGCTGAATTTGAGCAGGGATGAAAAATCGCCCGCCTTGAGCGGCACGAGCGCATAGCGGAACAGAGTTGTATTGTTCTTTTCCTTCTGCACTTCGGGCGGGAAGCTCCGGAAGGCGTCGAAGTTGAGCGCGGGGGCGGTGATTCCTTCGGGGGAATTGGTTCCGGAGAGCTTCAAATTCAACGTGAGCGCTTCGCCGACCTTGCACTCTTTTTTATCGAAAGCGCCCTCCAATTTCCAGCTGCCGACGAGCGGGAGCGCGATTGCTCCCGGCGGAGCGGGGGGCAGGGGTTTCACTTCCAGCTCGGGCGCGGGAGCGAACTTGAGCTGGAAGGGTTTGCCTTCGACCATGCTGAAGAAGCCCCGCTCCTGGCCGGGGGAGATTTCAAAGGTGATTTCGGCTTGCGGAGCGAGTTTTCCCGGGGAGATGGCGCGGAATTCGGTCAGGAATTCATATTCCACGTAACGGCGGCCGTTGATGATCCGCTCGCGTCCCTCCGGCTCCTGGAAGTCCCGCGCGGAACCGTCCCGCCAGCGGTAGGTCCTGAGGATGACCGACGGCGCTTCCAGCTGCGGCAGTTGCACCAGGCGCGGGCGGAGCGCGGGGAGCGCGTAGAGCGAAAGGCGCAGGGGGACTTCTTCGCCGACATAACAGCTTTTCCGGTTGGCGTCGTCATAACGGATGACGCCGAAGGCGGCCTCCTTCATCGGGATCGATTCCCCCGCTTTGCCGGTGTCGACCGGTTGCTCGCCGCGCGGTACGATGCGCACCTGGAGTGCCTTGATTTCCACCGGTTTACCCTTGAACTTCAGGGTGAATGAGGGAATGTTCAGGATTCCGGCCTTAAGTCCGCGGATTCCGACGGAGAGGCTGGTGCTGCGTTTACCGTTGACATAACTCGTGCCGCGCTGCTGCATATTGGTGAGCCATTCGCCGTTTTCGAGCGGTGGGAGCTGAAGTTCATCGGGCGATTCGTCATAGTTGAGGGTGTAATAAAACGCGTCGCCTTCGACCGCCACGGTGCGGGTGACGGAGACGTCGACGGTCGCCGCTCCGAGCCCGGAGACGGCGGCGCAGCAAAGGAATATCAGAAAAAATCTCATTACCAATCTTTCTCCACCCGGCGTTCACGGGCGCGGATATCTTTGTTCAAGTCGTCGCGCAGCTCCTGTTCCTCCTGCTGCATCATCTGGAGCAACTGGCGCGCGGTCGCGTCGTCGGCCGCCTCTTTTTTCTCTTCTTTTCCGGGCTGGGGCTGAGGTTGAGGCTGTTCCTGTTTTTCTTCGCCGGAATTTTCTTTCTGTTCCTGCTGCTGCTGGGGCTGGGGTTGTTTTTCCTCCCGGCCCAGCTCTTCGGCCGCTTTGTCGAGGTGCTTTTGCGCTTCCAGCGGCCGGTTTTCCCGTTGCTGCTGTTCGGCCTTTTCCAGCTCCTCTTTCGCTTTTTGGGCCTGGTCGCTCAATTGCTTCTGGTTGAGTTCATCGGCCTTTTTCTCCAGCTCTTCCGCCGACTGTTTCGCCTGTTGCGTCTGCTGCTGATTCTGTTGCTGCTGCTCTTTATTTTGCTGCTGTTGCTGGTTCTGCTGCTTTGCCTGCTGCGTCTGCTGTTGGGCTTGCTGCTGTTGTTTTTTCAGCTCTTCGATCTTCTTTTTGAGCTCGCGAAGCTCCCGGAGGTCGACGGTCATTTTGCGCAGATTTTCGCCGGACGGCGCTTCGCCGGGGAGCGCGAGGCTCTGAATATAAAGTTCCTCCGCCGTGCCGAACTCCTTCTCCGCCTCGCCGAGCGTGGCGAGCGCCTGGTCGGGCTGCTGCTGCGAGAGTTCGCCGCGGGCTTTTTCGAAGCTCTGATCGCCGCGGATTTGAGCTGCGGAACCGAGGTTGTGAAAGGCGCGTTTGCGTAAATCGGTGTTATCGGCCGCATCGCGGATCACACTCTCGTAGTGGGGGGCAAAATCCGCTTTGCCCTCCTTCTGCTGTTCGAGAGCATAGTTGTAAAGCCCGGCGGGTGAGGCGGGGAGCGTTTGCTGCGGAACGGGCAATGACGGCTCCGACTCCGCTGCGCCGAGGAGCAGCAGAAGCGGCAGGAAAAGTCCGGCCCGCCGGACGAAGGGGCGTTCGCCGAGGATCATATAAAGGAAGAAGAGGATTGTTCCGACCGCAAGGAAGAAGGGGAATTCCTCCACCGGGATATGCCGCGTGCCGCCTTCGGGGCTGTCGCTTTTGCCGAGTTGAGCGATCCGCCGCTCCAGCAAGGGGAGCCCGGTGTCGGTTGCGGTGCTGCGGATGTAAAGGCCGTCGGTGACAAAGGCGAGCTCCCGCAGTTTCGTTTCGTTGAGGCGGCTGGTGACCAATTCACCGTTGGCGAGGCGCATGAAGCCGCCCCCCTCCGCCGGAACCGGAGCCGCCGTGCCGGGATCGCCGAGGCCGACGACGAAGAGTGGAATCTCCTGTTCTTTCAACGCCTTTGCCGCCTTGACGGCGTCGCCCGAGAGCTCGTCGCCGTCGGTGATGAGGACGAATCCGCGGCTGCCCGCCGCGCCTTCTTTGGAGGCGGCGAGGGCGGTAGTGAGCGCAAGTTCGAGATTGGTGCCGCCCACCGGCACGATGCCGGGGGCAAGGTCGCGGATGTATTCCTCCAGCGCGACGCGGTCGGCGGTAAGCGGGCAGAGCAGATAGCAGTGGCCGGCGAAGGCGACGATCCCGAAGCGATCGGAGCTTTCCCGGGCGATCAGTTGGCGCAGGAGATATTTGGCGTGTTCCAGCCGCGAAGGGGCGACATCGGTCGCAAGCATGCTCCGGGAGACGTCGAAGAGAATGAGCACATCCCGCCCCTGCGGCTTGTAGGCCACGAGTTCGCTCGAGTGGAACGGCCGCGCCGCGGCGAGCACGAGACAGCAGAGCGTGCCCGCCAGAAGCCAGAAACGGAGCCCGCGTTTCGCCCCGGAGAGTTTCACCGAAGCCGGATCGCCGGCCGAGTTGCCCAGCAGAAGGCCGAGCGCCTTCTTCCGCCGCGCGGCGGCGGCGAAAAACAGCACTGCAAGCATAACGAGGACAACCGGAATCAACCAGAGCATCTGGGAATTGAGAAAACGCAAAAGATCACCTCCAGCAACTGAAAATATAATAGCCCGGGCCGCTTTTGTCAAGCCGTAACGCAAGTGCACGGTTTCCGTTTTTAAGGAAAATTTACAGGAACGGCCTTGAAATTATCTTTTTTTCGGATATTTTTCCTTAATTAACCAAGGGAGGATCGGCGATGAGCAATATTTTCGTGAACGGCGAGTGGTATGCATTCGATAATCTTGAAACTTATGAAAATATCGTGCTCGGCGGGAAAGCGGTTCCCGAAACCTTCAGTAAAGACCAAAACCTCTTTGGCGACGTCGCTTCGGCCGCGGCAAATGCGCAAGCGGGCGATTCGCTGGCGGTGACCAACGCCGGCGCGTTCGACTCGACCGCCTTCAGCTTCGGCGTGTTCGGTTCCATATCCCTCTCCGCCGGCAGCTTCGCCAAAACGGCGGAGGAAGCCGGCGTCTCCTATCTGGGCGACCTGGATTATGAAGGGAATGTGGCGGGAAAAGACCGCCCGAACGACTATCGGTATGTCGACCTTTTCGTCGACGACAGTTCCGCCGTGATCGGAAAGGACGCGGATGGCGCGGCGCTCCATGTCAGTTCGGTCCGCTCCTTTGAAACGGTGGAGGTGAAAGACGGCGCGACCGTGGACAATCTCTACGGCGGCCGCCAGATCTTCAAAAGCGAACTCCTCGGCGAGAAAAACGGCGCCTGGTACTACGAAGTCTATGCAACCAGTGACTTTGAACGCGTGGACCGGGAGGAGCCCAAGCATCTCTCTTCGCTGACGGTCCGCGACGCGACGATCGGCCGCGCCATGGGGTACGGCAGCGTCACGCTGGAAACGGGAGCCGCCTGGAGCGACATCCGCGGCGGCGTCTGGCGGGTCTACCCGACGGTTCTCCCCGAAGACGACCCCGTTCCGGACATGGTGCTGGCCGAACATTTCGGCACCATCGACATCAACAATGTGAACCATGCCGGCTCGGGCACGATCACCGGATTCACCACGACAAACTTGAACAATTCGGCCATCTATGAGCTCAACGTGCGCGGCCTTGTCTCGACGAAGGAAACTTTACTTGCCGAGTTGAATGTAAGCGGCACTTC
>JAVBSA010000699.1:0-9776 GCA_031556915.1 Victivallis sp. | reverse complement strand
TTACTGCAGATTTCGAGGATGGAGAAATCGGAACGGGTCAGCAGCCGCTCCGCCTCGCGGAGACGCCGTTCCCGCAAAGTTGTCATAACGGTTTTACCGGCGGCGGCGCGATAAAGCTGGCAGAGGCGGCTGGGCGGAAGGCCGGTGCGGAGCGAAAAGTCCTCCAGCGTCAGGTTATCCCGGAATTCCGTTTCGATCATCCGGTCGATGATCGCAACGGCATGAATCGTATGATCTTTACGGAGCTTGCTTCCCCCCCGGCGCGCCATGCGGATCAGCAGTTCGGCCAGCAGGATCTGAAGCAGCTGCCGGTGATTTCCGGGGCGGCGGATGAACTCATCTTCCATCACCCGGAGGATTTCACGGATACGGCGATCGCTTTCCTGAATATAAAGCAGCACCGATTCCGGCTGCGCGGCGTCGAGAATCCGGAAAAACCCGCAGTCGTCCCCGCAATCCCCCAGAAACGGCTCCACCAGGGACGGCAGGAAGAGCACGTTGTAAAGCTCCAGCGACTCGGATTCGATCAGATAGCTGGTCTGGGCGTCCGGGTGGCTGAAGATCAAGCTGCCGGGGCCGATATTGTCATGTTCGGCCCCAAGCAGCCAGACGCCGCGCCCGGCGAGGATACAGGAGATTTTCCAGAATTCCCGCTGATGAAGCCGTTTCTCCGAAAAATGGCGCGCCTCGTGAATCACCCGTTCAACGTAAAACGGGAAATGATCCTGAAAATAGCGCGCGTTCCGGTAGACGCCCAGTTCCGGCTCATCTTTGATATTCATACCTACAGCGCCGTTCCCTTTTGGGGGACGAACAGTTTTTTCATATCGACTTTTTCGAGTTCCAGCAGTTTTATTTTGGTTTGGATGCCGCCTGAAAACCCGGTCAGACTGCCGTTGGCCCCGACGACCCGGTGACACGGAATGATGATCGAGATGGGATTGTGCCCGACCGCGCCGCCGACCGCCTGGCTCGACATCGTCGGACGCCCCATCCGCACGGCCATTTTTTTGGCGATATCGCCATAGGTAATCACCTGCCCATAAGTAATTTCAGTCAGGATCCGCCACACCGCCAGACGGAACTCGCCGCCGATGGGGGCGAGCGGCAATTCCGAAATCGCCGGTTTCTTCCCTGCGAAATAGCGGTCGAGCCAGTTTTTGGCGGCTTTGAACACCGGGCAATCGTCTTTGGGAACCATTTGTTCCGGTATGGTGTCGCCGAAATACTTTTGCCCCTCCATCCACAACCCGACGAGTTTTTCCCCTTCACATGCCAGTGTGAGCTTGCCGACGGGGGATTGGTAAACGGTTGAATAAAACATAATACCTCCTTTTTTTATAATGAGTTCCAAAGATTGATCACGGCGTAGCTTCGCCACGGCCGCCACGCCTCCGCCCGGGCCAGGCATGCTTTCGGCGAATCGCCGGGAAACGCCTTTTTCACGCCCGCGTCGGTTTCGAGGAACGCGTCGGTCCACCCCATCGCCCGCATGGCGATGTAATGCGCGGTCCAGTTGCCGATTCCGTCGATCGCCGTCAATGTTTCGACCGCCTGTTCCGGGCGGGCATAAGCATCAAGATCGATTTTTCGATGTTCAAACAGCCGCGCCAGTTCCCAAATCGTCTTTGAACGCGCCGCGGTCACGCCGAGGGCTCCCAGGTGATTCTCAATCGGCCCCGGCAGAGCAAGGATATCGGCCGGAGTGGGAAACAGATGCGTCAATCCGTCGATTCCGGTATCGAAATGCTTCCCGTGCGCCTGAACGATCCTGGCCGCCAACGTTCGGGCCGCCTTCACGGTGATCTGCTGCCCCAACACCGCCCGAACCGTGATTTCAAAGGGCGAAAAACACCCCGGCAGCCGGGTTCCCGGCCGGCAAAGCCCGGGCCGGATGCCGTTCATGGCAGAAAGAGCGGCATACACCGCGTCCGGATCGCAATCCAGGTCAAACTGCCGGCGGAGACGGGCCAACACCTGCGGCAGGGCGACCAGCAGTGTCCCGCTCAACGTTAGTGCGAGTTGCCGTTTCTCCGGCAGGTGCCCTACCCTCAGCCAGCCGCAGATACCGTCAGACAGGGAAACCGTGCGGCGATATTCGCCGTTTGCCACCGTTTCAACGCCGGGAATGGCGCGCAACGCGAAAAAATTCAAAAGCTCCTCCCACCGGTAGGGCGGCCGGTACCCAAGAGACAACGTGATCTCCGGCATCGGCGCCTTCTCCTCTGTCGTTTGCTTTCGCAACCGGGTCGGCGAAAGGCGGTACTGCTTCCGGAACAGATCATTGAAACGCCGCAAACTGCCGCAGCCGACCGACCGGGAGATGTCTTTCACCGGCAACCGGGTATCGGTAAGCAGATGCTTGGCCAACAGCAGCTTGCAGCTTTGCTGGTATTGCACCGGCGGCACCTGGAATTCTTCTACGAATACCCGGCGCAAATGCCGCCCGGTGCACCCCAGGCGCCGGGCAAGCTGTTCCAGGTTCAAGCCGCTGCCGCAATGTTCCTCCAGCAACCTCGCCGCCTGATGAGCCAGCGTTGAGGCGACATCCGTGGCGGCCATGGCGGGAGCCAATTCCGGGCGGCACAGCAGGCAAGGCCGGAACCCGGCCTGCTCCGCCGCCGCGGCGGCCGGATAAAAATGGCAATTTTCCGGCTTCGGCAGCCTGGCGCGACAGACCGGGCGGCAATAAATCCCGGTTGATGAAATCCCCACCACAAACCGGCCGTCAAAGCGGGCGTCTTTCGAAAAGAAAGCCGTCCGCATCGTATCTTCGTCATATCGCATGAATATGTCTCCTGCTGTTACGATACAACGTATTTCAAGAAAAACTAGCCATTTTCGGACATTGCGCAAAAAAAAGCAAAAAAAAAACCGGTCGCTTGACCGGCTGAATCGTAAGATGGTGGAGCATATCGGATTTGAACCGATGACTTCTACAATGCCATTGTAGCGCTCTAGCCAACTGAGCTAATGCCCCATCGTTATGATATATTAAATGTACTCCCGCGTCAGGGGAAATGCAAGTGATTTTTGAAAGAAAAATGAAAAAAATCGTCTTTCCCTCCGAGCAGTCCTCCCCTCAAAGCAAATGATATCAGTTCGACTTGACATTTCATGACGTTTCCTGTATATTCGCATAAAGGGAGAAATTATGCGTAAACGTCTTTTTATTATGCTTTCAGCCGTCATATCGCTCACGTTCTGCGGGTGCGCGACAACCGGCGAAGGCGAACGGCTGCAGCAGGCGGTTCTGGCCGGGTATGATGCTTTGACCGTTTCCGATTATGACACGCTCACGGATATGATGACCGACGACGCCCGCCTTTATGCGGTGGACGGCTCCGTTACCGGGCGCGAAAAACTCGTCGGCCTCTCCCGCCGCGTTCAAGCCCTGCGTTCCGGTTCCTTGAGCGGAAAGGAGGCGGACGAGCTTGCCGCCGACCTTGCCAAACGGCAAACGTGGGCGAAGCGCGCCAGGGAGACCGTGGAGTTTCAGACCATGGAGCTCACCGGCAATATCGCAACCGTCAGGACGCTCGACCGGGGAACGCCCGGAAAACTCGAAATCTCCACTTACACCTTCCGCAGAATCAACAAGGCATGGAAACTGCAAATGGAAGTTTCCACGCAAGTACCCGATCAACCTTAACGGAGGAGTCTTATCCATGTTGAAATTCGACGATATCGATACGGCATTCGAATATGTGAGCAGCGGCAACTATGGCGAAAACGAAGCCTGGCTGAGCCGGGAAAAAGCGCGAGTAGTCATGATCTTCGACGAAATGATTACCGGGGCGAAACCGGAAGTCTCCAAGAAGGAATTAAGAACCGGCGACTGGATCGCGATTCCCCACAAGAAAGATCTCAATTTAGGAAACAAGCTGGTGTTCCGGTTTGCGGATGAATATGTCGCCGAAGCCGACATGCCGAGAGTCGAGCGAATGTTCTCGAGACGGGGCGCGTATGCCAACTGGAAGGATTTTTTGTTCGAACGCGACCTCTTGCAGAAATGGTACGACTATTACAGGCACGCCGAAGTACACGCCCTGAAACGATGGTTGAATCAGGAACAGGTCACGTACGAAGACAAGGACGGAACCGTCGTCACCCCCTTCAACGACGAATGGCTGATCCGCCCGGCGACGGGCGAGGACGCCCAGGCGATCCTGGACATTTATGCGCCTTATATCCGGGACAGCGCCATCACCTTCGAAACCGAAGTGCCCTCGTTGGAGGAGTTCCGCGAACGGATCCGGCATATTTCCGCCGAATACCCCTTTTTGATTGCCATGTCCGGCGAAAAGCTTGCGGGCTACGCCTACGCTTCGCGCCACGCCGAACGGGCGGCTTACCGGTACAGCGTCGACACCTCGGTCTACATCGCGCCGGAATTCCAGCGGATGGGGCTGGGCACGGAGCTATATGGCACTCTGTTGAATGAAGCGGCCTACCGGGGCTTCTACAGCGCCTTCGCCGCCGTGACGCTCCCGAATCCGGGGAGCGTAGCCCTTCACCACGCCATCGGCTTCCGCGAAATCGGCATATTCCACAACGTCGGCTTCAAACACGGCAAATGGCTCGACGTCCTCTGCCTGGAAATGGCTTTGAGGAAGTACGATATCCCGTAACTGCTCACGTTAGATTTCTTGACCGCGAAATACACGAAAAACACGAAAAAAATGAAGTACCCCGCCCCAGAGGGGCGAGGTATCGGGAACAGGTAGGGCTGCCTGTCCCAGGCAGCCGTTCACGTTGCGGACTCTACAAGGTATGGACTGGAGGTGAAGTGTGGCAAGCTCTTCCCACTCCGAAATAAGCTTGGAGCACGTTTCTACCCTGAAGACCACGCAATGAGAACGGCGCTCTGGGACAGAGCGCCCTACCCGAATTGTTCCGCCAAATGTTTTATCTGAATTTTGAAAGTCGCCCCAGAGGGGCGAGGTATTGAACCCAACTTGAATCAAAAGAAAATTTTCCTCTCCCCTTTCGTGTATTTCGTGTCTTTCGTGGTCAAATCCTCAAGCCAGGGTCATTCCGGTTTGCTTCCGCCAATCGAGCGTACCGAGATCGGCGGAAGCGAGGTCGTTTTTGATGATTGCTTTGGCACTTTTCAAGTCGCTGAAGTTGCCGGCGGCGTCGAAGGCGCGGATTCCATAGAAATAGGTTCCCTTGTCCAGGCCTTCGAGCTTGAGATCGAACTTGCCGGCGTCCAGGCTGGAGTACAGCTTGAGATCGTCCGCCGAATCTCCGAACCAGACCTCGTAACCCGTTACGCCGACGTTGTCTTTGGCGGCTTTCCAGGTGAGTGAAACATCATTCCCGGCGACCGCGGCCTTGGCAGATACCTTGCCGGGGGCGGTGACGTCCCTGACTGTAAAGGAGACCGCGTCGCTCCAGGCGCCGAGATTCTTCGCCTTATCGACGGCGCGCACCTGATAGGTGTGTTCGCCGACGGTAAGTTTACTGACTTTCAGCGTGCTCTTGCCCGATTTATAAATCTTGCCGTCCAGCAGGATTTCATAACGGGAAACGACGCCGGAATTATCCTTGCCCGGAGTCCACGTCAAGACCGTCGTGTACTTGGAATCGGCGACAGCCGCCTTGCTCAACCCGGTCACCTTTTCCGGCGGAGTCGCATCCTTCACCGTGATTGTTTTCTTCGCCGCCTTGCTGTAGTTGACTCCGTCGAAAGCGATGACTTCGAGGGTATGCTTGCCGACATCCGCCTCGCCGAGCTGGAGTTGCAGCGAATTCGCGCCGCCGGTCAGGACTTCGCGGGTGACGCCGTCGTATTTGACCGTGTAGGAGACGATTGAGCCTTTCTTGTCTTCTCCGACCCAACTCAAGCCGAGCTTGTAGCCGTCCACCTGCGCGGTGAAGTTCTTCACCGTCGGCAAAGTGACGTCGACGACGGAGAAGCTCTGCAGAGCGCTCCACTCTCCGTAACGCCCTTCGCTGTCAACGGCGCGCACATAGCAGCTGTAACTGCCGAGCGCCAGGTTCTTGAGGGTGATTCCGGCCGACTTGCTGGTCAGGTATTCCCCGTTGCAGAACACCTCGTACCGGGCGATTTTCACCTTCTTATCGGCGACCGCGGCTTTCGTCCACTTCAGGGAATTGTTGTACTTGCTGAGTTTGGAAGTAACGGCGACAACGCCGGGCCCGTCCTGATCCGGACCGATGATGTTGGTCACCGAATAAGAACTCGTTCCCACATTGCCGAGCGCATCGGTGCTGCGGAAGGTGAGCGCGGCGTTTCCGGTCAGGAGGAAGGCTCCGCTATAGGCCTGGAAGGCCCCGCCGTTGACGGAATATTCGTTCTTGACGGAATCCGAAGCAAAGTTCGCCGTAACGCTGATAATCTCGCGGGTCGCCTTGCTGTTGCTCAAGCGGATAACGGGATCTCCCGGCTGTGTTTTCCCGCCGGTCGAAACGGTAAAGCTCTGTCCGTTGACGGTGGCTGTGTTTCCGCTGTTGTCGATGGCCGCCAGCTTCCAATAGTAAGTTCCGTCCGCCAGCCCGGCCAAGGTGTGGCTGAGGCCGGTGCAATCGACGGAAATCGAGCCGGAGAAATCGGAACTCAACGAATAAATCACCCGGTACCCGGCGATGCCGGAGAGATCAAGTGCCGCCGTCCAGCGCAGCGTCACATCGGCCCCGTTCACCGAAGGAGCTGCGGGAGCACTCAGCGTCGGCGCGACCGTGTCGATGCGGAACGTCCCGCCCTGGCTCCATTCGCCGATATTGCCGACATTGTCGATGGCGCGAACGCGAACTTGATATTCCCCGTCCTCCCCGGTAAAGAAACCGCTATTGCCGGTAATCGTTCCGTTATAGCGCGCCCAGTCGCCGCCGTTGAACGAATATTCCATCTGGTAACCGGAAATCCCGGAACCGTTTTCATTGTCGGCGGCGGTCCATTCGACCGACTTGCGATCCTGGGACCCGGTAGCGGCCACGGTGATGGAAAGCATTTTCGGCGCGTCATTGTCGACGGTGTTGCCGACGACCGGAGTTTCGATCGGATCGTTGAAGTCGAAATAGATTTCCGCCTTATTGGTGATGAACGTCCCGGAGGGGAGATCGCTCCGGCTGGCAATGGAGTAGGTGAAAAATCCTTCGCCGCAACCGGTATTTTTGTCGTTGGGATAGAGGATGCCCCGGGTCACATCCTGTTCCATCCAACCGGTTTCCGGGTCGATCGCCATGAACTCCGCAGAAATCTTCCGGGTATCGGCATCGAGCGATATGGAAATCTGGGTCAGAACCTTTTCGCCCATGATCTCCAATTCCACCAGAGTATGGTAGGAATCGAGGCCGCCTTCGATCTCGATGTAATTACCGGCGATGCAGATGCTCTTGAGTACGAAAGAGTCCAGGTCGAACTCCTCCGCCAGGATGTCGTAAACGCGCACCCAGCGCGCCGGAGCCGTGGCCCATTCGGGATCATTCTCAAATTCGACCTTATAATTCAAGGTCGTTCCGGCCGTGATGAATTTTCCATCGCCGAAGCCTTCCTGAACGGTCTTGTCATTGGGGTCATGTGAAACCGAAATCTGACTGCTGTTGTCCCCGATGCTTTTTCCGTCACCGCTCGGAGTCGTCTGTTCCGTTGTTTTATTGTCCCCGCAGGGGCAATCCGGCAGCAGTGTATGCAATGTCTCCAAATTTACAATGGAAGAACTCAGGTGATCAATGGCATCCTTTACTGCATCGCTTTGATTCTGCACATCAGAAAATTTCATGCCAATGTTCGCCAGGGTAACTACGGGCGACATCACTTCGGCGAAACCGCGAACAACTTCGTCTGCAAGATCAAGGAATTCTGTGACTATTTTCAACGCATCATCTTTAAGATAAAACGACTGGAGCCAAATGTCATGCATAGAGGTAATGCTTTTCAGCACGTCTTCGGCCTCCAGGAATTGAGCAAGCAAAGAATTTCTCAAGTCATCGGCGATCACATATAAAGCAGCAAGACCATCCCATGAATCAATTGCCAAGATTGAATTAAGAATTATTTCACCAACAGACTGGAAGCTGAGACATTTATTGTAAAAATCCTTCATTAATAATGCCATGGATCTTACCGTGTCACCGACTTCAACGGCTTTGCCGAATTTAATCCAAAATTTCAGTGCGCCGGAGAGCAGTTTCGGCAATTCTACGCCGAGCTTCTTGAGTATTTTCGCCACGCCTCCACCCGCCGACGCGGCAGCGAGAAAGACCTCATCGCGATAACCGTCGATGAGTGCATTTAATTTGTCAAATTCGGTGCTGCAGGTCCAAAACGACGAAACGACATCCGATTGCGCAACTGTGAAGTTCGTGTATTTCAGATTGCAATTTCCGCTATCGGACGTAGTGTGAACCGTCATCACGTGGTATGGTGACGAACCGATAAAAGAGTCATAGTAATCATTTAGGGTAGTTGTGTAGAATTTGCGATCAGGCCACCAGATGTATTGTTTATTTTCATACAGCGCGGACGCGGAAAACCGCAGCGCCGCCGAAGGGGGAAGCGAAGTCTGCGTGGTGGTGATGCAGGTATAATCCTGCAACCAAGCCGCGTCAAAAACACCCTTGGCACCAGTCCTCGCCAAGGGGGTGGCATCAAACGTCCTGGCGTCGTAATTGATGCAAATCCGATATGTATCCGCAGCAGGCGTCCTGACGGAATACACTCCGTCCCGGTTCGTCGTGGCGTGTCCGATAATATTGCCGTCTTGATTGTAGACGTAAACACCGGCATATTCCGCAGCGAGTCCGTCAACCGTCACCGTGCCTGTGATGGTCTTTGTCGATTCTGTCAGCTTCAGTGAAAAAGAATTTGTTCCTGAGCCGATGGTGATATCTTGAATCGCACCTGTTGTATCGCCGAAAGCAACCAATCTATAGTTTCCCGCTTCCAGTGTCTTGAAGGAATGGATTCCGGCTTCGTCGATGTAGAGCGAATCCACCAGAACGCCGTTCACATCGTAAAGCAGCAGTTTGAGTTCTTCTTCCAAACTTGCCAGTTGAATTTTCAACTCGTTCAGCTGTTGAAAGACGAGTGCCTGTTCGGTATTTCCGGAAACGTTGAATTCGCTTTCAGCCTTGTAATTGCCGTTGTACGCGGTCAAGCGGTATTTCCCTGCGGCCAGCCCGGAGAATTCCGGTGTTGCGGAATAGACCGTTGCAACGATGTTTCCGGCCGCATCCAACCGGCTCAGGATATAATCGGTTTCACCTGTTGGATTTCCGGAAGCGGTGATATTCAGCGTATAAACGCCGAACTTCAGTTCGCTCTGAAAAGCACTGCCGCTTGCAAGCGCCTGCGCCGCGATTTGCGTAAAGAAGCCATCTTCGTTCTGCCCGACGATGGAATAATTTCCTGCTTTATTCACGTCAAAACGGAAATACCCTTCCTGCGCATAGAGGGACTCCAGATATTCGCCATTGAGATACAAAGCCACCGTTCCCGTTGCTGCATTTCCACCAGCGTCAATGAGATGACCTTCCCATGAAGCAATGTAGCCGCTGCTGTAATCAAATGCGATATCCACCGTTTGATTCGCCGTCACCGTAAAGGTCTTAAGCGGCGCGTTCCGGCCGTCAATGGAGAGCGCATAAGTCCCGGCAGCAAGGTGTGAGAAGTTGTAATTCCCGTAATAATCGGTATATACGTATTGAACATCGCCGTCATTCACAAGCCTCAACAACATGCCCCGGTGCGCTTCGCCGTTCGCGTTTTTGATGGTTCCGCTGATGGAGACGCCGTCATTCAGCGTAAT
>JAVBSA010000057.1:0-3729 GCA_031556915.1 Victivallis sp. | reverse complement strand
GGGTGGCGAGGTGCTGAAACAGGAGGCGCACCGCATAAGTCCGCAGCGTCGGATGATCCTCTACGGAAGGAACCTCATAGGTTTGTGTGAATTCCTGCCATTCCGTGGACAATTTATTTTGCCGGAGATCGTACAGATGCTTTGTCTCCCCGTGCTGCTGGAAGTCGAGCCAGGAATTCAGCCCCTGGGGCGAGTCGGCCTTTGCCCAGAATTTCAATTCGATTTTCCGCTTCGGAATCGCCGGCAGCCAGACGGAATAGAGCGTCGCCTTGCCTTCCCGCGGCGGCAGCAGTGCGAGACTCCTGGTTCCGTACAGGAAATTCGGCGAGGGCACGACTTCTCCGTAGAATTCCGGATTCTGCCAGCCGCGGCCGAAAACACCCCGGGGATCAAAGTCCGCTTCGAAATCTCCGTTCGGCAGGAGATTTTCGGCAAGGTCTTCTTCGGAAAGGGCTTCCACCTTGAAATTCCGGATCTGCGCTTTGGCCGCCCCGGGATCGGGGTTGAAATAAACCCGCGCTTTCTGCTCCGCATCGGCGTCCGCATGGAAATACATGGTACACTGGGTGAAATCTTTGGTGACCTCAAATGGAAAACTGTTATCCGGCACTTTCAGTGTAAACCGTTGTTTCGGTTCATCGGCGCGGCCTTCGAAGGTCAGCCGATAGAAGGTCCCGGCTTTGACCGGAAAGCTTGCGGTGATGCCCGGCCAGCCTTTGCCGGGATAGTCGATCGACCAGGAGCCCGGAGCGGCTGCGTCGGCTTTCCATTCCCTGTCCGCGCTGATTTTTGCCGTCACCGGGGACGCCGCGAAGGCGCCGGTCATGGCGAGGATAATCATTCCGTACACCAAACATTTCATGGAGAACTCCTTTTATTTGGATCAGATGGGCCAGTACTTAAAGGTGCGTTCGAAACCGGTTCCGGAGCCGGAAACGCCGAAACGCCAGGTCGTGTTGTAATACTCGTCGGTGAAATCGGCGAGTTTTTCCTGGAAGACGTGGCCGTCGGCCGCCAGGACATTGTCGTACCGGAGGTGGCGCTGAAAGACGTAGAGACGAAAATTGGTTGTGTTGGAAACTGAAAAATCCGGCCACGCGTTCTCCTGATTCGTAAATTCCGAATGTACCGCCTTCTGGGAATAATCGAAATCGCGCATGATGGCGACCAGCGACGGCGACTTGCATTTGTTCAACCGGCGCGCCCGGTAAAGGGCTTGTGCGTCATCGACCGGCTCTCTGCCGCAGAAGGAATTCCAAGCGTAGCTGGTGAGGGGGGAGGTGGCCAGGCCACGGCTGGGGTACGTCGGCCCCCACCAGTTGGTTTCGGGGGCGGCGGAGGGGCAATAGTAAATTGGAGCGAGCTTGCCGCTTGCCGGGATGATTCCGCCCGCCAGATAGGGGTTGAGGCGGCTGACGAAATTCGGCCGCATCTGGACCACAAGATCCGTCTGGCCGCCGAGGCTGGGTAAAAAGTCTCCGTTGTCCCCGGCATATTGTGCTGTCGCCAGGCCGATCTGGCGGAAGTTGCCGGCGCATTTGATCCGGTTCGCTTTTTCGCGCGACTGGTTCAGAGCCGGCAGCAGCATCGACGCCAGAATTGCAATGATGGCGATAACTACTAGAAGTTCGATAAGGGTGAAATGTTTCTTCATAATCTTTTCTCCTGCTTCAGTTGTTTGGTTTCTTCGTTCCGATTGCCATTTGCGTCTCTCCGGCGGCGAGCGAAACCGTCAGCTTCTTTCCGCCCGGAAGAGTTCGTCCTTTCGCCGTGAAGGAGCCATATTCTTCTTCGAAACGCACTTCGGCGGAAATCGCTTCCGCCCGGCGGTTGCCGAGGATGAAGACATCCGCCTCCGGGCCGCGCAATACGCTGCACTCGACCGCCCCTGACGGAGCGAGATCCAGCATCGGTTTCACTCCATGTTCGAGCGCGAATTTTGCAATCGCCGCCATGGTTGCTTTGTCTTCACCCAATTTCTGGATTCCCAGCGTCACGTAACTGCCGGCGAGCAGCGTTTCGCCTTTGCCGAAGCGGTTGCGGACCGCCGTCGCCCGGCCGTTGTTGGAGGCGGCCGCTTTGCCCGTTGTCGGTTCGAGATACTGGATGTGACGGAATCCGCGCATTTCGCCGATTCGCAGCTCCTTCTCGGGGACGCCGATGAAATCCGCCTCTTCGCAGCCGAATACCTCGTCGAGGCCGTGACCGGGAATCGTATCGCGTAGAAAAACGTGTTCGTCGAGAAATCCGCACCTGCCGTCCGCCCAGAGCGCGCCGCCGCGCTCAACGAATGCCCGGAGCTTCGCCGCGACCGGGGCGGAGATGATTTCGACCATAGGCAGGTAGAGCACACGGTAACGGTCGAGGGTATCTTCGAGAATTTCCGGCTCGGTGACGAAGTTCACGGCTAAATTGGCCTGATTCAACGCTTTGTAACAACCGTAGGTGGCGCTGTTGTTTTCATGGGCAAGCCAGCCGATGTACGGCTTGGCGCGTTCCTGCAGGAGCTTGAAATTCCGCGTGTCCATCGAAGCGAAAATCGCCACTTCGGCCGCTGGGCGGACCGCTTGCGCCAGCACGGCGGAATGCGCGGCGACGTCGGCGCCGAACGCCTTCGCCGCTTCCGAGCGTTCGGTCGGGGCCCCGTCCTGCGCCCGGCGGAGGCTGAATTCGCCGACCTCCATCATGCTCGACCGCCACGCCTGCCACTCCCAGAAGAGTACCCCCCGCAGTCCGCGTCCGAGCGAGTGGTACAACGTGTGCGAAATCTCCTGCGGCGACGGCGTGTAACGGTTGGGGTGATAGAAGGTGGTTCCGGCCTGGAGCTCGCCGATCCACGCATCGCGGCCCTGCGCCCAGCCGCGCACCTCGTCAATGCAATAGAGATACATCGGCGAAAAATGCTCCGGCGACTCAAAATCAAAGAAATGATGCGACGGATGCACCGAAATGCTGAGCGAATCGACTGTCCGGCCGAGCTTCCACTCGTTGAGTCCGCAGCAGATGCCGTTGGCTATCGGAGATGCCGGATTGACGTGCGTTTCGTGAACCGGATCGAGCGACCGGACGATATCCCGCAGGTGCCGGCAATTTTCGTCGGTGTTGTCGCAGGCGAATGTGTGCCAATCGTACTCCAGCGGCGTGATCCGGCCGCGCGAACCGAATTCGAAGGCGTCGGCGAGCCATTCCGGCGTCAGTTCCTCCGGTGAATCGGGGCAGGCGGTGGTGAAAACCTGGCATTCCCCGAGCCACGCCAGTTTCAGAGCTTCCGTTGTCGGGTACTTTTGCTTCAGCCATGCGGCGAACTTCACCAGCGTCGCCGGGCATCTGCAAGGTTCTTTGGTCGGTTCGTTCCAGAGGTTCCAGATTGCGAGCGCCGGAGCGTCCTTGTACCGGGAAACGACCTTGCGGATGAATTCCTCCATCGGGCCCGCCACTTCCGGGCGGTCGAAACAGGGGTAGCGTCGGCTCCGGTCGTCGATTCCCTTGGCCAGCAGCTCCTTTTGAAGGTGCAACGGCAGGTAGAGGCCGAAGGTCTCCATGATCTTGAGGCCGTATTTTTCGGCGGCTTCGTAGAGGATGTCCTGCCTGCCGAACTCCCAGATGCCCGGCTTCGGCTGGACCTTCTCCCACCAGATGAAGGAACGGATGATATTGAAATTGTTGTCCCGGATCCGGCGCATGTCCTCTTCGATTTCAGCCCGGCCGTGATTCGGGTTGAGCCAGTAC
>JAVBSA010000289.1:0-5678 GCA_031556915.1 Victivallis sp. | reverse complement strand
GGATCCGTCCGCAACACCAAGATCAATAACGATTTATATTATGCCGAAATCGACCTCGCCACCTCGGGATCCATCGAAGTGGTGACCCGTTTTCTCGGCAAGGTCGAAGAGCTGAAGCCCTCTCTCGCATGGCGGCGGCTCGATCTGCGCCCCGAACCCAACCGGGGGGGCGCCGCGGCGGCGACACAGAGCGCCGCCAATCTTTCGGTCAACGGAACCATCCGGGTGATCGGCGTCGATGCCGCCTCGGATGTGTTGAAGGGAGGTAAAAAATGAGAATCGGCCTGATGCTTCTGAATCTCGCCCTCGGCCTCTGGCTCCTCGGCGCGGTCGCGGGACAGCTCGGTAAAAACGAACCGGCGGAAGAATTCTCCGTCAAGAAAAGCGACCCCAAGAAAACCGCGGCCTCCACCGGGAGCACGGCGCCTCCGGTGCGGGAAGCGCCTTCGCTCGATTCCATGATGGCCACCGTCATCGATAACAATATTTTCAATGCCGACCGCACCCCCAACGCGGGATTCGGCCGCAACCGCGCCGCCCGGGTGGAGATGACGCTGGTCGGCACCTTCGAAGTCGGCACCGCCAAAGGAGCCGTCATCAAGCAGCGCGCCGCCACCAACACCAACCGCAATAACTTCATGGGGATGGATATGGGCATGATGATGGGCGGCGGCGGTCCCCCCGGCATGATGGGAGGCAACGCAGGCGGCGGTGGAGCCGGCGGAGCCGGCGGCGCGTTCCGCAACCGCTTCGGCGCCGGCGGGCAGAATACCGCCAATCAACAGCAACAACAGCAGACGGTTACCTATAAACAGTATGTCCGGATCGGCGAAACGCTAACCAACGGATATACGCTTCAGGAGGTGGACCGGAAAAAGGCCGTCCTGGTTCGCGGCAGCGACCGGATGGAGCTGGAACTTCAGGATCCCTCCAAGAACCTGCCCGCAGCTGCTTCCACGGCGAATGCCAATCGGCGCGGCAATAACTTCATGCAGCAGATGCAGCAGATGCAGCAAATGCAGATGATGCAGAACATGCGGATGATGCAGATGATGCAGCAGAATCAGAACCGTCAGAACCAGGGGCAGCAACAGCAGCCCGGCAGCCGCGGCGGCAATACCGGCGGCGGGGCAGGCGGCGGACAGCGCCGTTGAATAAGATATGCGTTCAAACGAAGATTT
This sequence comes from Victivallis sp., assembly GCA_031556915.1. GTDB lineage: Bacteria > Verrucomicrobiota > Lentisphaeria > Victivallales > Victivallaceae > Victivallis. The sequence continues at coordinate 4,497 of JAVBSA010000289.1, read as the reverse complement.
GTTTTTATAGGAATCACCATGATCAGAAGAAAAGATTTTCCCTTGCGGGCGCTGCTTGACGGTAAAGTGGTCGCGTTGACGGTGGCCGGACTCATGTTGTCCAGCTGTGCCATGTTCCGGCCGGAGGAAGAGGCGGATCAGCAGAAGAACCGTTTCGCCTTTCTCGACCGGCAACGCAAGGAAACCGCCGAGCATCCGGCTGAAAGCCAGGATGACGAAGAGGTCAAGCCGGTTTTCCCCGCCGCGAACGAGCAGGAGAAAAAGAAGATCGACGCGCTCGCCTCCAACGGTAAAAAGCCCGTCCCGCCTTCGAATGCGGAGTGGAAGAACCAAGTCAAATATTATGATGATTTCACTTTGTTGAACGGCGACGAGGAGCTGACCGTTTCCCTGGTCTTCAACAGCGCTCCGCTGCTCGACGTGCTGCCCGCCTTCGCCGACGTGCTCGGTTTCAACTTCGTCGCCGACAGCGATCTCAAGGGTGTGGTGACGCTGAACCTCAACAGCGCGATGACCCGCAAGGAACTCTGGAACACCTTCGACCGGATGCTCTATATCGCGGGAGCCGGGGTGACGGTGGAGGATTCTCTCCTGAAGATCGTCGCTTTGCCCAAACTCGCCCAGAGCGCCGACAGCCGCCTCGGCAAGGAAATTTATTATTATCCTCTCAAAAACTCCACCGCCAAAGACGTCCTCGCCCAGATCAAACCGTTCCTCGGCAAAGATTGCGCTTCGGTGGAGCTGACCCGGCCCAACGCGATCCTCGTCTGCGATTCACCCGACAATATCGCCAAAGTCAAACTGTTGTTCGAAGTGATCGACCAGAACGCGCGCCAGAACTGGCCGCGGCTGCCGCTCATCTGCCGCCACGTGCTGCCTACCCGGATCGTCCAGGAACTTCAGGCGGTGCTCCCCGTGCTGGGTTTCACCGTGACCCAGACCACCGACCGGGTGGAACAGCCGGGTGCGATCCAGCTGCTCGGAATCGACCGGCTTCAGATGCTGGTCGTCTCGGCCGCCACCTCCGAGGCGCTTGAAGAGATCCGGAAGTGGGTGGAAATTCTCGACAGTTCCGATTCTCTCGACCAGGAACGGGTTTTCGTCTACAAGGTCTACCACGGCAAGGCGGCGCAGCTCGCCCAGGCGCTTTCGGTCATGTACGACACCACCGGAGCCAGCTATACGCTCGACCCGGATACCGGCAACAGCCGTCTCGAGACCGTCAATTCGAGCACCGCCAGCCGTACCGCCACGACCGCCGCTCGGACCACCGCGACCGGAGCCGCCGCCGCCGGAACTGCGACCAACAATGTCCAGACCGACCAGAGCTCCAATATTTTCAGCGCACCGGTCCGGGTGTTCGCCGACGGCGTGCTCAACCGGCTGGCGATCCGCACGACCCCGCGCACTTATGCGAGCATCAAGGCGCTGCTCGACCGGCTCGACGTGGTTCCTGCGCAGGTGCTGCTTCAGGTTCTGGTGGTGGAGGTTACGCTCACCGAGTCAACCCAGTTCGGGCTCGAATTGAACCTTCAGGGATCCGGCAACGGGCTGGAGAGTTTTCTCGGCACCAACTACAGCAATTTGAACCCCTACGGCGAAACGAAGCAGGACGGTTTCACCTTCCTGATCAACGACCCCAACAACCCCGAGAACAAGTTCGGCTACATCCGGGCCAAGGCGGGGAACAGCGCGATCAAGGTGATTTCCAGCCCGCAGCTGCTGGTTTCCAGCCACACCCAGGCGAAGATCCAGGTGGGCAGCGACGTGCCGATCATCACCGGCGGAACCACCAGCTCGACCGGGCAGCTGACCCAGACCTACAATTACGAGAACACGGGCATCATCCTGACCATCACCCCGCAGGTGACCAGCACCGACCTGATTTCGCTGGAGGTATCCCAGGAACTTTCCAACGCGATCAAGAACACGACCAGCGTCGAGATCGATTCGCCTGAAATCACCAAGCGGATCGTCGAGACCTCGATGACGCTCGCCAACGGGCGCACCATGATCATCGGCGGATTGATCCAGGAAAAAAGCAACGACGATCTCGAATCCATGCCGATCCTCAACAACATCCCCTTCCTCCGCCGCCTCTTCGGCAGCACCGACGCCAAGGTCGAGCGCAGTGAAATCCTGGTGCTGATCACCGGTTACATCGTCGATGAACGCAGCCCGGTCGAAGACCTGATCAAGCGTTACAACGAAGCGCTTGTCGCGCTCAACGATTTCGATGAAACACTCGGCGACAAGGCGAAACCGCGCCGCGGCGCCAACAAACTCGATCATAGTGATTTCTGGCGATGAGCAACGAAACTCTGAATTTTATCGAAGCGCGGAAGCGCCTGCGGGACCTGCTGGCGGCGGGTTCGCCGGAGTATCCGGCGAGTCCCTCTCGGGAGGAGGCCCGCGCCGCCGATCAGGCGCTCCTGAAAACCGGCATCCTCAACGAGACGCAGCTGGTCGCCCTCTACACGCAGGCCTACAAAACGGATGCGGTGGAGGAGGAGGAATTCAAGCTCCCCGAACTGTACCCGAACGGAAATTTCGACTTCTTCAACGCCAACAGCTGTCTCCCCTGCGAGTGGGACGAGGGCACGATCACGTTTCTCGTCGTCGATCCCTACGATCTCGAACAGCTGGCATTCCTGGTGAAACGGAGCTGGGGGTTGGATTCACGGTTCCGGTTTGTGCGGCGCACCTTCCTCGAGCGCATTTCGAGCAAGCTCCAGAGCGCCGAAGAGGAGAATGACGCGCTCGACGTCGAAGATGAAAGCACGCTCCGCACCATGGCGGGCGAGGCGCGGATCGTCCGGCTGGTCAACGACATCTTCAACCGCGCCGTGGAGTTGGGCGCGAGCGATATTCACATCGAGCCGGGCGAAGAAAACGTGGCGGTCCGCTGCCGGGTGGATGGCGTGCTTACCGAAATCATCAGCACCCCCCTCTCGCAGTTCGCCGCCATCGCATCGCGAATCAAGCTGCTGGGCGGACTCAACATCGCCGAAAGCCGCCTGCCGCAGGACGGCCGAACCAATATCCGGTTGGGGACGCAGGAACTGGATATGCGTATCTCCACCATCCCGATCCTGACGGGCGAGAGCATCGTCTTGCGTCTTCTCAACCAGGAGGCGATCTCCTTCGACCTCGGCATTCTCGGCATGTCGCAGGAGCACCTGGCGCAATTCAGGAAACTGATCGCGATTCCGCACGGAATCATCCTCGTGGTGGGTCCCACCGGCTCCGGCAAGACCACCACGCTTTACAGCGTCATCAACCAGCTCAACGACAACCGCAAGAAGATCATCACCGTCGAAGACCCGGTCGAATACAAAATGGGCGGCCTCTGCCAGATGCAGGTCAACGCCAAGATCGGCGTCACCTTCGCCACCGGGCTCCGCAGCATCGTGCGCCAGGACCCCGACATCATCCTGGTCGGCGAAATCCGCGACCGCGAGACCGCCGACATCGCCATCAACGCGGCGCTCACCGGGCACCTGGTGCTGAGTACCTTGCACACCAACGACGCGGTCGGCGCGGTGACCCGCCTCCTCGACATGGGGGTGGAGAGTTTTCTCATTTCCTCCGCCCTTTACGGCGTGCTTTCGCAGCGGCTGGTCCGCAAGATCTGTCCTGTCTGCCACGGCAAAACGCAGGATGCGGCGGGGAACAAATGCCGCAGGTGCAACGGCTCCGGCTACAAGGGCCGCTGCGGAATCTTCGAGCTCCTCACCGTCGACGAGGAGTTGCGCGGCGCGATCAACCGCAGCGCTTCCAGCTCGGAGCTGGAGGAAATCGCGGTCAGGCACGGCATGGTGACGCTCCAGATGGACGGCCAGGCGAAAGTCCGCGCCGGCGTCACCACCGCCGAAGAACTCAACCGTTCCACAGCGGAGTTGTAAGATATGGGATTGTACAAGTACATTGCGGCGGCGCGCGGCGAAGCGCCTCATGAGATGCTGATCGAAGCCGACAGCGTCGCCGAAGCGCAGAGCAAATTGCGCAGCCGCAAGCTTGTGCCCGTCCGCTATTGCGGCGAAGCGACGATGGGGAAAAGCAAATTTTCGCTGCGCCGGAGCAAAGTCAACACCTTCGACTTCACCCGGCAGCTCGCTCCTCTGCTCGATTCGCACATTCCGCTCGAGCGGGCGCTCGCCATCATCGCCGACGGGGCGGTGGAGCCCGAACAGCACGAATTCGTCAATTCGCTCCGGCAGGGGCTGCATGAAGGCAAGAAATTTTCGGAACTCGCCCGCAGCCACGGGAATCTGTTCCCGAGCTACTACGGCAATCTGATCGAGTCGGGCGAGGAATCCGGCTGCCTGCCGCAGGTGGTGGATGAACTCCACGGTTTCATGGCCGAAAGCAAGGAGCTCAAGGACTTCATTATTTCCAGCTCGATCTACCCGATGGTCATTCTCAGCATCACCTTTCTGGTGACGATTATTCTCTTTGTGGTCTTTGTGCCCATGTTCGGCAAGATCTTCAACGACA
>JAVBSA010000665.1:0-8688 GCA_031556915.1 Victivallis sp. | reverse complement strand
GTCGGCGTATCTCGCCGATACCGGATAACTATCCGCCACAATATCATCGGAGGAAAAGTACAGAAAGCCCCAGATGACGATGTCGTTGCGCAGCTTCATATTGACGAATCCGTCGAAATCCCCGGCGTAAAGGGCGAGCACCCGGCCGCACTGGGACATGTTGTTGACGCAGGAAATCTCCTTCGCCCGCTCCCGCGCCCCGGTCAGCGCCGGCAGCAGCATGGCCGCCAGAATGGCGATGATTGCGATGACGACCAAGAGTTCGATCAATGTAAAATATTCTCTGCGTTTCATTTGCCGGCTCCTTTTATGATGAATTGATTGACCTGGGGATCGGAGAAAAAACTGCGCGCCATCACTTCGACGCCCTTTTCGTTCGGGTGGACGCCGCCGCCGTATTCCGCCTTCATCCGGCCGGAGCCGTCGGAGAGCGCGCCGAACCAGTCGTGAAGCGGAATCTTCTGTTCTTTGCAATAGCGCCGGAGAAATTCATTGATCCGGACCGCCCGTTCCGGCTGCGGCCGGGGGAGGATCGTACAGACGACAAAATTAATTTTTTCCTCCCGCAATCTGCCGGTGATGAATTTCAGGTCCTCCATCGCCTGTTCGGCGGAAGCGTTGTTGGTTCCGAGCAGGATCAGCACCAGCTCCGGGCGGAGTGCGATGACGTCGCTTTCCAGCCGTTTCCGGGCGTTGACGGTATCGTCGCCGGCCATTCCGGCGTTGCCGATCTCCATGCCGGCGAGTTTACCCAGCGCATCCTGCCAGCGGCAGTGATGGGTGATCGAGTCGCCAAAGGCGACAATTCCGCCCCGCCTGCCGCCGCCGGCAATCTCCAGCGCCTCCACCGTGACCGGCGTGTCGAACGCCGCGAATCCGGCGTGGAAGAGAGTCGGCGAAGGCGCGCCGTTCCTCCAAACCTCGGCCCCGTTGACGGAAACCGAAAGCCGGGTGAAATGCGACTCCAGTGCCATCGTGTTCACTTTGTTGAGCTTCAACTGTTTTTTCAGAATCTCCCTGTTCAATTTCCATTCGCCCTTATTGCGGGAACGGCTTTCCACCGTGAATTCGCCCGTTTCCCCGTTCAGCAGGAAATACCAGCCGTTATCCGGCACGCCGACGTGCTCGACCACCCGGAGTCCGGCCTTGCCGCGCCCGGCAAGGAAACGGAAGGTGGTTTTGAGGTTCACCTCTTTCAGGGCGGAGTAGGGAGCTGCGTAAAGCGCCTCGAAACCGGAGCCGGAATTTTTCAACGCGCCTTCCGCCTCCTGCCAATTCCCCTCTCGGGCCGCGTCGGAGATGCCGCATTGCACCGGCCAGGCGAGTTCGCCGCCCGGCGCGGTAAAGGGTTTGCCGTCGAGAAGATTGCCCCGGCAGGAGATGTTCCCGGCGTTGCCGACGGCGATCGCCTCCTTCTTCGGATTCACGATCCGGTTACCGGTGAACTCCACCCCCGAGGCGCACTCGATGGAGAAGGCTGAAGTGCGGCTGTCCGCAACTTCGTTGTTCTCGAAGGTGACGTTGCGGATATGACGGCCCGGCGACAGGGTGCCCGGCTTCTCGCCCAGCACCATGAATTCCGTCCGGACGGCGCCCGAATTCCGGATTTTGCAGTTCCGCATCAGGACGTTGACCGGCGGCGGCCCCTCGCGCCAGGTGGAAAATGCGCCGATCTTGACGGCATGCGACTCCATGTTCTCAATCGTGCAATTTTCCAGCAGCGCGTTGTCGCACTGGATCACGGGACCGCAGTTGCGGTTGTCCGCGAAAACGCAGCCGGAGAGGATCGGCCAGGCCCCCGCCCGGAACGGATTGAAGATCAGATCCGGCAGCTTCATGGTGAGTTGCGCCATGTAGATCGCGTTCTGTTCGGCCGGAGTCGGCGGGTTTACGCCGAGCGAATCGAAGGTGGCGACGGAGGCGGGAATCTCCTCCGCGATCCCGGTGCGGGCGACGCGCGTCTCCCGCCAGGGAACGCCGCCTTGCGTCTCCTCGGCGACTTCCAGTGCCGCCTTCACTTGCCCGACTGCCGAGGAATAGGTGTAAAGCACGTCACCCGCCGCGCCTCCCCCGCCGAGCGAAAGCAGCTCCTTCCCCCTGGCGGACGCAAGGTACCAGCCTTTGTTATAGCAATTGAAGGGGTCGTCGCCCATCGCCCGGAATTCGCAATCGAAAAGCGCCGGTCCGATTCCGCTGAGGGAACCGGAGGAAACCGAATGGAACCCGTCGGCATTGGTGGAAAAACTCAATCCCGGCGCGGGAACGATCCGGCATCCGGAAAGCGTGGTCGCGTAAGCGATGTGGTTGGCGAACCCCAGTCCCCATGAGTTGTGCAAGGTCACCTTCTCGGCCGTACAGAAACGGCTCCGGTAGAACCAGACGGCCGAATTGTCGCTGCGCACAGGAATCACCAACCGCATCCCGGGCTCCGCCTTCTCGAACGGCCCCCGGCTGAAACTCAACTGAATCTTGCCGGAGGCGGAAACAGAGCATCCTTTCTCCTTCGCCCAGAGATCGCCCGTCACCAGCGAACCGTCTTTCCGGAACAGCTGCCGCAGCCCGCCGCGATCACGGATCAGCGGCGAATCGGGCGGCAAACTGGGAGCAATGTGACGGCCGGTCAGAGTTTTGGCGCCGCGATCGACGGATTCGAGCTCCATTTCGAAAAACGGCACGGTTCCGCTCGACATCGTCAGGGACCGAAGCGTCACATCTTCGCACGACACAAGCGCGATGCCGGTCGATTCTGAAACACCGAATATGAGAGCCGTATCCGGCGTCTCCCCTTCCAGCGTCACATGTTTCATGCCGGAGAAAACCAGATGACAACTCCGGCCTTCCACTTTTTGCACCTGATTGAGCAGATAACGCCCCTTCGGCAGACGGATCACAACAGGTGAGTCGCCAGCCGCTTCGGCAATCGCCGCACGGAATGCTTCGGAGTCATCGGCGACGCCGTCGCCCTTCGCCCCGAAATCCCGGATCGAAAGGACTTTTTCCTTCGCCGATTTCCGGATTCCGGCCAGAGCTTTTTCTTCCGCCAGATACTGTTCCAGGGATTTCAGGCTGCGCATGGAACGCGCCGCGAAAAAAACGTCGTCACGATCGGCCGAACGCAGCGCCCCGGCGATCTGCCCGATCAGGCGGTCCGCCATTTCCAGTCGTTTCATAACACGCGCTTCCGCGACCGGAACGGAGTGGAAATTGCGATAATCCGCCAGAACCGCCTTTGCCGCCGCAAGCTCTTCCGGCAGCGACTTCCGCAAGAGATCGGCCTTCTCCGCCGTAAATTCCAGCGGATCGAAACAGGGAGCCGCCGAAGCGCACCAGCAGTAGAGGAGCAGCCATAATCCGATTTTTTTCATCCGTCAAATATCCTTTTTGTTTTCCATGGCAGCAGCGCAGCTGCGGCGTATGACCAATTCCGGTTCGACGATCCGGAGAAGTTCGAGCCTGTAGCTCATCTCCTGGTTGCGGCGCAGAAGGTCGAAGGCCTGCCGGAGATGTTCCGGCAAGTTCGGGTTCAGCTCCGTCAACGGCGGATTGGCAAACCTGCCAAGCACCGTATCCCCCAGCGAGACGATCGACAGCGTTTGGGGAACCGGCCGGCCCAGTTCCGAAGCCGCGGCGAGCGCCCCGATTGCGAGTTCGTCGTTCAATGCGATCAGCGCCGTCGCACCGCTTGAAATCAGCGCACGCGTCACGCGATCATAAGCGTATTGCGTGGGGTGTTCCCCCGGCGGAACGTTGGCGCGAAATTCCAGGACCGGATCGGCGAAAATGGATTTCCAAACCGCAATCTGCGTGTTCTCAATGGGGTGCCCGGAGTTGTTGTGAAGGAGTGCGATCCGCTTGTGACCCAACCCTTTCAGGTGTTCGATCGCGATGGAGATTCCGGCGAAGTCGTTGCCGATCACCGACGGAATCCCGAGATGGTCGAGCCGGTTGGCGATGACGACGAACAATCCGGGGGCACGGGTTATTTCGCGGATCGCCTCGGGCCCGATCGAGCTATCGCCGAGGATTATCGTCAGCTGCCGAAACCGGATCACGCTTTTGAGCTGCATCAGCAATTCACCGGGCCCCGCGTGATTGACGCGACAATCGACGCCGAACCGTTTGGTTTCGGCGACGGCCAGCATGACCAATTCGCGCTGCACATCGCCCTCGTAATTGGACAGAATGAGATTGACGATATTTGCCACCGGTTGCTGCTGCGGGCGGATTTTGACATAGGTTCCGTCGCCGACCTTTTTCTCCACCACGCCGCCTGCGACCAGGTCGCGGAACGCGCGGCGGACGGTGGCGATATTGACATTGAGTTCCAGAGCCAGCGCCCGTTCCGACGGCAGCCGCCGCCCCGGCACAAACAACCCGGACTCGATCGCGTCGCACAGATAATTGAATACCTGCCGGTGCTTTTTCGATTGTTCTTCAGAAAACCGGATCATGAAAGCGTTCCTTTGAATTATTCTGTATATATTATGAAGCGGTTCGCATCAAAATACAATCCCGCTCCCCCAGAACGTTCGGTCAAAGCAACGCAATTTTGTTCAATTACAATACCTTATAAAATATCAATTTCTTTTGATGGCTAATAATAATATGCATATCATTTCATCCGCCGCCGATCAGAATAGCAGGGCGTGTACGCCCATGGCGGGAGCGCCCCAGCTTTCCTTGAGCCGGAGACGGCAGCCTTGCGCCGTCACTCCGGCTGGGATCCGGATGAAGCGGCGGTCATTTGCCGTTTCCTCCGCGATGCGGCGCCATTCGTCCCCGATCAGCAGTTCCAGTGCAAATGCTTTGGGCAGCTCGGGCGGCAGCCGGAGGCAGTCGGGATTGCCGGGAACCAGGGCGATCTTGCGGTGCAAGCCGCTTTCGAAGATGACCCGGATTTCATCCACCCGCCGGGGAGCGGGGAAAATGACTTCGAGACAATCCCCCGGCACTCCCCGCCAGCAGTGCATTTCGTCCCCGACCGGCCGGGTCAGGCCGGTGAGGATCCCCTCCCCCGACACCCGGGCGCCTTGGTATTCCGGCAGCTCCAGCGGGATTCCGGGCAGATAGCAATCCTGCCGGATCAACCGCTGCTGAAGTTCGGCGGCATTCACTTCACGCGGCGGGACGCCGCTTTCCAGCGCCATCGCGGCGGCGACTCCGGCCGCCTGCGCCATCACGGCGCAAGTGCCGATCACCCGGGTGGAACTCAGTGCGGCGTGGGTGACGCTGACGCAGCGGCCGCCCACGAAAAGGTTTTCGATATTTCTCGAATAGAGACAGCGGTAAGGAATCCCGTAAGGCGACGGAGCGGGGTGGTGAATGTTGATCAAAGCGTTATGGTTGACCGAACGGAATCCGGCCGGATTGTGGTCGTCCATCGTCCAGCCGCCATAGGCAACCATATCGGTAAAACGCCCCCCGGACTCGATATCGCCCTGACTGAGCACATGGTCGCCGAGGTAACGGCGGCTCTCGCGCTTGGAGGGCAGAAGCTGAATCCAGTCCAGCACCAGGTTCTCCGCTCCGTGCTCCCCCTGATTTTTGATGTGATCCCAGACGCCCATCAAAATTTTGAGCAGCTCGGTGCGGAGACGCTCCGTGTCGGCGATGGAATCATCTTCGCCGCCGAGCTCGACCCACCAGTAACCTTCGAGAAGATTCCGGTGCCCCTCCGCCCCCTGGGGCAGTTCATCGCAGGAGCGATAGGTGTACGCCCACTCCGGCTTGATGAAAGGCTGCGGTGCATCGCAGCGCCGGGTCTGAAAGATGCAGCTCATACCCATGGTCTTGCGGTCGGCCCGCTCGGGCGCGATCGTCTCGCCGTATTCGACCCGCGCCTCGCGCCCCACCCGGAAATCGGCTCCGGTCAACGGCGCCAGCACGGCGTCGCCGGAGCAGTCGGCGAAGAGCTTCGCTTCGATCCGGATCGTCTTCTGTGTCGTGGTCTGCCAGCCGGAGACGGCGCGAATTTGCGCGCCATCCATCTCCGCCGCGTTGCAGGAGCAGTTGTAGAAGACTTCGAGATTCGGCTCCCGCTCCAAAGCGCCCCAGAGGACCGTGTCCCAGACCGAGTAGCTCATCTGGGGATTGACGCGGCAATTCTCCAGCCGCAGTTCCTCGAGGATTCCGGTCTCGCGCAGGTTGGGTAGTTGCCCCAGCCGGTCGGCCCCCGAAATCTGGACCCGGCACTCGCCGGAGGCGTTGCCGCCCGGCGACGGCCGGTCGTGCACCAGGGCCACTTTGACCCCCTCCCGGGCGCAGGAGAGCGCCAGCACCATCCCGGCGATTCCGCCGCCGACCACGCAAAGTTCAACGGAATGCGATTCGATCATTTCTTCACCAGCCGTATGAAAAGCGGATTCTGCCGGAGAACCATGTTGTTCACGACCAGGTCTTTGCCTTCGCTCTTCCAGGGCAGGTCGTAATTGACGCCGCTTACGATATCCTGGGCGATGGCTCCCGCGGTTTCACCGCACCCGCCGATCCGGAAGGAGAGCGCCCGGCTATTGAACTCCCGCGAATAAGGCTGTTTCGACCAGACCGCGACGATGACCTCCCCCGCCTTGTTGACGAAGGGCAGCACCATGCAGCCGTTGTCGCTCTCGACCTGGACGTCGTCCCAGCTGCGCACCAGGATCGAGCGCATGTTGCCGCGGTGAAGCGCTTCCGCCGTGATTTCGACTTTCAGCTCCGGGGCGAACCGGAAGCCGTTCAGCCGGGAATTCACCCGGCGAAGGGCGTCGTACGAGGGTTTGGCGCTGAAGTCATGCCGGAGAAGCCCGAAATTCCCCTCGGCCGCGTTCACCCGCGAATTCATCTTGTCGAGGAAGCAATATTGGAGGATCGCGGCGATGTCGAGGGTGATCCCTTCGACGAAGCGCCGGACCAGGTAAGCCGCCTGGGCCTCCTCTGTGTAGCCGCCGTAGAATCCCTTTTCGTTGGCTCCGTTCCACCAATAGGTGGTCCAGCCGCACTCGGTGAGCCAGAGCGAGCGGTCTTTGCCGTGTTCCTTGAACTTGCGGTGATAATCCGCCACCAACCCGGCGAAGGAGTTCGACTTGTCCCCCGTCCGGACGCCGTCGCGCTTCTCATAGTTCCAGCCGTACGGCACCTTCTCCGGCGGCAGGCAGTAGCTGTAGGGGTGCTCGGTCACGCCGTCGAGGCTCGGGGTGACGCCGAGGTCGAAGTAACGGTAGTTGGTCGGCGTATTGGCGCCGAGCCCGATGATCGTGGCTTCCGGATACAGTTTCTTGAACCGGTCGGCGACCGCATTGGTATACCGGCAGTGCTGGACGACCCAGGGAGAGGTGGAGTTGTCCTTCTCCCGGCCGTTCCAGGGGCCTCCATAGGTCTGGCGCCATTTCCCCTGCCCGAAGGGCTCGTTGCCGAGTTCGTAGATATCGAGCAAATGCCGGGTATCGCGCACCATCGCGTCGACTCTTTTCAGGTATCCTTCGACCGTATCGTCCGCGTAGAGGCGGAAAATCGCGATGGTTTTGATTCCTTTGCTTCGCGCGTATTCGATCCAATCCAGATCCTTTTGCCTGACGCGGAATTCGCCTTTGTCGTCCTTTTCGAGCAGGACCGTGTCGCGGATATACTTGAATCCCGCCGCGGCGATCATATCGGTGAGTGTCCTGTAGTCGGTGTAACCGCCGAAGGTTCCGTTGTTGCTGTTGCCGTAGGCAAAGTGAACCTGGGTGCCGATCTTGGAGCTTTCGATTTCGGAGCTGCTGTAGAAACGCTCCATATCCAGAGCCGCGTAATGCTTGCCGGTCAGCGGAACGGTGAGCGCCGAGGAGCTTTTGGCGCTCTTCAATTCAACGTTCAGCAAATAGCTGTTGAACGGGTTCCCGCAAAGGTCGCTCCCGATCAATTGGCCGATCCGCCGCTTCCCGGCCGCGGGGTCGAGTTCGAACCGCCAGGCCTTGTCGCGCAGCAGAAAGGGGAAGGTGACGGCAAGAAGCGTCCGTTGCGCCCCCTTGCCCGGAACCGCGTCAAACGTCAGCATGAGGCCGTCGGGACGGGCCAGGAAGGAACCGGAAACACTCCAGCCGGAACCGGAAAGCTCGAAATTCTCCGCCTCCGGCAGCTCGCCCGCGGGTGCGGAGCAGCGGAGCGAGTCGAGCCTGAGGCTGCCCGATTTCGCCGTTTTTTCGTCGGCATGCACGAGGATCATCACCGTTTTCACCGGGGCGGTGAAGGTTTTCACGGTTTCGTCTCCTCCCCAGCTGCTCAGGAATTTCCCGCCGGGCGAACAATGGAACACCGCCTTTTCCCCCGCCTTGAACATCTCCGGCTTCGCCTGGAAGACGCGTCCCTTGCCGTCGGTGAGCCGCATGGAAAATTTCACGTCGGCTTTTGGGGCGAAGGAGACGGTGAACGACTCCGCGTTCCCGAAGACCTTTCCGAGATATTTTGCGCCGATATAGCGCCCTCCCCCGGTGAAATCATATTGCAGCGCGAGCGCCCCCTCTTCCGCGGAGACGCTTCCCCTGGCTCCGGGGAACTCGGCGCCGTCGAAAAAGCTCCAGGAGGAACCGTTCAACGCCTTGTCCAATTCGAATTCCCCCGCGCCGCACAGCAAACAGAGCGAGAGGAGGCCGGCAATCCACAATATTTGTTTCATATGACATCCTCTGTCCGCTTTTCCGCTTCCCAGCGGTTCATTGCTTTTCCGGAGCG
>JAVBSA010000574.1:0-3266 GCA_031556915.1 Victivallis sp. | reverse complement strand
CGCTCCGGATGCCGCCGCGCGAAGAAATCGCCCGCCGCTGGCAAACGGCGCAGCAGGCAGGAAGAGTCACCAACCCGCGCCACAATGTGCTCTACTTCATGACCACCGCGGAAGGAGAAGTGCATTTCAACACCACCCGGGTCGTCCGGAAAAGCGCGATCGACGGATGCGAACTTTCGGAGGCGGAGGTGGAAGGCAGGCGCCAGGTGCGGGAGATGATCCGCTTCCTGCGCGCCGAAATTCCGGGATTCGAAGAAGCGCGCCTTCATTCGGTCGCGCATCACATCGGTGTGCGCGAAAGCCGCCGGATCCGGGGTCGGGCCTACCTGACGGAGGCGGATTTTCACCGCCGGGCCCGGTTCGACGACGCGATTTCGCGCGTCAACTACAACATCGACATCCACAGCCCCTCCGGCGCCGGAACCCGGCTGGAAAGCCTTCCGCCGGGAGAATGGTATGAAATCCCCTACGGCTGCATCGTACCGCAGAATTGCGATAACCTGCTGATCGGCGCGCGCTCGATCTCCGTGGATCACGCGATCCACAGCTCGATGCGGGTAATGCCGCCGGTGATTTCCCTGGGGCAAGCGGCGGGAATGGCGGCGGCCCTCGCGATGGAGACGGGACTCCGCCCGCCGGAGCTGGACGGAGTCGAAGTCCGGCGGCGGCTGAACGAATTCGGCGCCCGTCTGTCATGACAGAAATATTGGAATCATTTTACAATCAGCTCAGAAAGGCAAAGAAAAATGAAACGTCATTTCACTTTGATCGAATTGCTCGTTGTAATTGCGATTATCGCAATTCTGGCCGCTATGCTTCTGCCCGCGCTCAACAACGCCCGTGAAAGAGGAAAGGCGGGAACCTGTCTCGGCAATGTGAAGCAGCTTGCGGCCACATCCATTCTTTACCGCAACGACTACGACGGCTATTATGAAATCGGCAAATATTACAGCAAATTTTACAATAACGGATACCTGCCTAAAAAATCAAAGGTATTCAAGTGTCCCAAGGACAGTTTGAAATCCACTTATGCCGCCACCGATAACCCCCTCACTTACGGAACCCCGTGGGGGTACTCCGGCCAGGAGCGGTTCTATAAATTCGACAAGATTAAAAGAGCCTCAGTCAGCGTGCTTTATTCGGAAACGCACCAGGTGAAAACTGTTGAGGGCAGTGCCTGGCAGTGGCCGCAGTCCTTGCACTACAAGCTGATCCTGGGCGGCTCCAACGATAACGGCACGGACTACATGCACTCCCTGCGCAGTTCCATCGGCTTTGTGGACGGACATGCGGGGCACCATTCCAGAGATGAGGCTTTCGAAAAATTTTTGACCAACTTTAACGACATGATCAAATAAGAAAGATATCTTTTCATGAAACGAATTTCCATTCCGCTTTTTGCGGCGCTTTGCCTGACCACGCAATTGTATGCGTGGACGCCGTTCTCAAACTTCAAGGTAACGGGAACCGACGGCAAGGAGGCCATTCCCGGAAAACTGGCCGCGAGCTTCGACGGCGACCTTAAAACCGCGACCCGGTTCAAGTGGCTCACCGGTTCGGAAATTACGCTGGACTTTGAAAAGCCGACCGTAATCGGCAGCCTGACCCTGATTCAGTCCACCGAAGAGGATTGGGCCAGGCCCGCCTGCCTGGAAATTTCCGCGGACAATCGCGCCACCCGCCTCGCCGGGCTTGCGGACGTTCCCGGAGAAGTCCAGAAAATTCCGGTCAACGCGAAGGTTTCGCAACTGAAAATCCGGGTGGGCTCCGTCTACACCAAAAACAAAATCCAGCAGGGAAGCATCGGGGAAATCGGCTACACGACGAGCGCAACGCCTCCGGAGTCCCCCAAAGCCCTGAAACCTTCGGGGGAAGCTCCGGCCCCGGCCATCGCGGGCAGCCCGGAACGGCCGCTCAAAATCGCCCCCTGGGGAAACACCGGTTTTCTCATCACCGCGGCGAACGGCAAACAGGAAGCCGTTCAGAAGTTGAACGCGATTTTCGATCCCAAACGCGGACAGGTTATCTTCAATCCTCTCAAGGAGAGCCGGATCGAAGTTGAATTCGAAACTCCGCGCGAGATCGGCCTCTTCGCTTTCCAGCAGGGGAAACCGACCAACTGGACCAGGATTCACGAACTCGGGGTATCCGTCGACAATGGCCCGGAACGCGTCTTCCTGCTGGAAGACACGTCGGAAACCCAGGCCGTGCCGGTCAACGCGACCGTGCGGAAACTGGTCTTCACCGTAAAAAGCATCCATACCCGCAAAGGAGCCATGACGTGGGGCGGCTTCGCCCAGTTCGGCGGAGCGGAATTTGAACCGGTTATCTATTCCACTGCGGCCGACCCGTTCCCAATGATGGCCGAAGCGCTGGATTTTGTGCTGGACTCCAAAAAGGAGATGAAAATTCCGCTGACCGCCCATATCGCCTCATACCGGCTGCTCTACCGGGGACCGGAGCTTCACGTCAAACCGGGCCGGCACACCTATCGCATCGACGTCAAGGATTTCCGGGAAACCGGAGCGTTCGGGCTGGATTGGAGCGCCTGCCACATCCGCGATATCAATTTCAATATCGATCCCAGGGAAACCGATCCGGGCCTGAAGCTGGTCGAAGTCAAACCCGTCCTGCCCGCCGGAGCATCGAAAGACGCCTGGTATGACCTCGGCAAGTTCGATCCGCCGACCCGCGAAATCGACGGCAAAATGTGGACCGAAGGAATGAGCTACTCCTCGAGCGGGCGCTTCGGCAACTCCACCTACAACGGATTGCTCGCCGAGGTGGTCGGCGACCTCTGGTTCCACACCTATACCGCCGGAGCGCGCGACCAGCTCCGCCGCCAAAAATTCGATCTTTACATCGATGGCAACGAACCCGGCAAAAATGAACTCGACACCGCCCAATCCTGGCGGATCAACGGCCTCAGCATCGGCGGGAACGAGAAGATCACCAACTCCTGGACGCAGATGACGCGCCGGATGAAGCTCAAGGCCGGAGCCGAACTCACCTGGATCACCGGCTCGCTCGCGCCGGGATTTCTCGGGGACTGCAACAAGCCCGTCACGATCAGCTCGCGCGGCGGCGGCGATATTCCCAAGCGCTCCGGCGCGCCGGACGAAGACGAACAGCGTTTCTTCCTCGACGCCGGCCGCGACGCCAAAACGCTCAAGACTGGCCCGACCCTGGTCATCACCCCCTCAGGCGTGATTTCCGGCCCCGGCAAGGTGCAGATGGAGAAACTCTCTTCCCCCTGGATCATCGCC
>JAVBSA010000693.1:0-4866 GCA_031556915.1 Victivallis sp. | reverse complement strand
GGCCGAAAATGCGCCGCAAAGTCGGCCGCATACCGGAAACCCTCCGAACGCGCACAAAGTGCAAAGGGAGGTTCCAAGGGGGCTAAAGCAATGGCCCCCTTGGCCGCCGGAGGCCGGGCGCATAGCGCCCGTCCCAGCCGCCCGCCGCAGGCGGGCGGCGCAATGGGATTTCTCGTCGACAACGTGTTGGGTTGCGGGCACAGCCCGCGCCCAGTATTTCGTGGTTCTTTTAAATGAAGAGTATTGGTCTGATAAGTCGTGGGTGCCAAGGAGGCCATTGCATTCGGTTATGGCCCTTGTTCCGTTAGCGTTCGGCAATGAAATTGTCAGGGCTGTGTGAACCTTTCCGATTTTTTTGCTTTTTCCGCTTTCATCTCTTGACATCCGCAAAAAATCTGGTATAATATTAAGTGTATGGCAAGTGTATTACGATGTAACAAAGGAACTCCATGAATCAGAAAATCAATGCGAATATCACCAAGAACGAGACTGCCGCGGAATACCAGCGAATCCGTCAGTATGTCATCGACCAGGTGCTTCTGGCGGGACATGAGCGCAAGCGGCTCTCTTCGATCCGGGAACTGGCGGCTCTGTTCGGGGTCAGCATTTCCACGATCCAGTGGGCTCTCAGGGAGCTGATCGAAGACGGTTTCATCACGCCGGAAAAAGGAATCGGGTTGTTCACCAATCCCGCCAAGGCCTGGCTCAATCAGCCGGCGCAGGTGATCGGCGTCCTTGCCGCGGACGGGCGGCAGGTCTATTATGAGCGTTTCCTCTGGAACCTGGTCGCCGCCGTCGGCAAAAGCGTCACCAAAGCGGACAAACTGCTTTACAATATCAGTCTCTTTTATGCGAAACACAAGAATTCGGTCGAGTTCGAGCACTCCCAGCTGGCCGGAGTCGTTTGGATCGCACCCGACTTTGCGCCTTCCGACATCACCGAAAGCTTCTTCAAATCCCTGACGGTTCCGGTGGTGACGATCGCCCATCCGCGCCCCGGCTGCTCCTGCTTCCGTTTCAACGAGGAACTGGAAGGGTATGAGGTCGGCAAAACCCTGATCGCCCGGGGGCGCTCCAATCCAATCGTCATCGCCAAAAACGCCGACATGTTCCAGCTCAACGGCTTGCGCCGCGCCTTCGACGAAGCCGGGATCCGGCTCAATGAAAAACTGCTCCTCTACCGCCACGAAGGCGTTCAGGAGAAGCTGAGAACCATCATCGACCTCCTGGGCGAACCCGAGGCGATCTACGCCATGGGCGGAATGCTCTATGACATCGCCCCGGTCCTGAGGGAGAAGGAGATCGATTTCAACCGCTGCCTCCTCATCGGCGAAGAGGTGGTCTGGAAACCGGAATTCCGCGGCCTGCAGATCGGACAGGATTTCGATTCCCTCGCGGAAACCGCGGTCGGTCAACTGCTTGCGGAAATCGCCGGCGCCCCGCGCCGCGATCAAAATTTACCCCGAATCATAACAACGGTCACCCCATAACGTAAGGAAGAGAAAGATGAAGAAACATTTCACGCTGATCGAACTTTTAGTCGTAATCGCCATCATCGCAATCCTGGCCGGAATGCTGCTCCCCGCCCTCAACACGGCGCGGGAAAAGGGAAAATCCGCCAAGTGCATCTCGAACCAAAAGCAGATCGGCACCTATTTGCAGATGTATACCGACATGAACAATGGAATCGTGCTGAACGACGACGGCAACATCGTCCCCAATAACAACGGCAAATGGCACGATATGCTCATGATGCTTTATATGCCCAACGCCGCAATCGAGGATTGGGGGGTCTATGAGAAGAAGAACGGAACCAGATACCTGCCTTACGGCATTTTCGGGTGTCCCTCCAGTTACCCCGGCGATCCGGGCGCGACAGGGGTGGGAGCCCGCCATTACGGAATCAACCGCATGTACGCCTCGTGGCGGTCAGGCGCAGCTTGCATGATGCGCAAAACCGGCTCCCTCCGCCGCCCCTCCGAGCGCGTGATGGTCATGGACATCGATCGAACCACCGCGTGGAGCACGCCGCATGCCAAAAATCCCGCCACCATGGTGGCGAATGCGACTGACATCTGGTGGCGTCACACCGACGGCGGCAACTTCACCTTCGCCGACGGTCACGTCACCTACCTGAAGCGCAACGCGATTCCCAACGGTCGGGTGGACGAATTGAACAACGACACCGGTTATTTCTGGGGTACCGCGGATATTCCCCAGGCGCAATACTGACATGATACAACTCTTATTCACATTCGCCGCCGTGCTTTCGGCGGCGGCGCTCCCCGCCCTCGAAATCATCAAAGACGATTACGCTTTGCTGCCCTGGAAAGGAAATGACGGATTCAGCCGAATCGAGCTCCGCGACGGCCGCAGGATCGCCGTCATCGATGTTCCCGCCGGGCAAGAGCGCGGCAAGCATTGGCTGTCGACTCCGGTCGATCTTGCGCCCTATACAGGCCGCCGAGTCACCATGGAGATCCGCGCCCGCTGGAACAATGTCACGGTTCCCAAAGAAGCCTGGAACGGCGTCAAGTTCATGCTCGACTACACCATGCCCGACGGCTCCCACCAGTGGAACCACCCCAAGGGTCTCTGGCACAGCCGGGATTGGGACAGCATCGGCTACACCTTCGATCCCCCGCCGCCGGGTTCGCGCGACGGCAGGCTGTCGGTGGGACTCGAAAGCAGCTCCGGATTCGCCGAATTCGATCTTTCTTCGCTCCGTACCTTCGTCCTCTTCACACCCGGAGAGCGGGTCAATATGGACTATAAAATCGCCTACCCCGACCGGGCGGATCGGAACATCGTCCGCCGCGGCTTCATGTCTCCCCACGTGCTGACCGAAGCAGATTTTCAAACGCTCAAAGAGTGGAACGTCAATCTGCTCCGCTATCAGATCATGCGCAACTGGGGCAAAATCGGCAGCGACACCGACCTTGCGGAATACGACCGCTGGCTCGCCGGCAAGCTCGACCATATCGACCAGCTCCTCGCCTGGGGAGAACAATACGGCGTCAAAGTGGCGATCGACCTCCATACGCCCCCCGGCGGCTGGACCGCCTCCGGCATGCGGATGTTCCATGAAAAGAAATATTTCGACCATTTCGTCGAAGTCTGGAAGCGGATCGCGGCCCGCTACAGGGGAAATCCCGCCGTCTGGGGTTACGATCTCATCAACGAACCGGTCCAGGGCGGTTCCGCCCCCTACGATTACTGGACGATCCAGAAAACCGCCGCCGAAGCGGTCCGGGCGATCGATCCCGACACGCCGGTCATCATCGAGTCGAACGAGGCCGACCGGCCCCAGAGCTTCGTCTACCTCTCCCCGCTGGCGATGGACAATGTCGTCTACCAGGTTCATATGTATATGCCGATGGCCTTCACCCATCAGGGGGTGGCGACGCCGGAGCCGCTCGTCGCTTATCCCGGCGTCATCTCCGGGGTGAAATGGGATAAGGAGGCGATTCGCGCCATGGTTCAGCCGGTGCGCGATTTCCAGCTACGCCACAACGCGCGGATTTACGTCGGCGAATTCTCGGCGGCGATCTGGGCGCCCGGCGCGGAGCGTTACCTCAACGACTGCATCGAAGTCTTCGAGGAGTACGGCTGGGACTGGAGCTACCACGCCTTCCGCGAGTGGCCCGGCTGGAGCATCGAGCACGAAGGCGAAAACCGCAACTCGATGCGTCCGTCGAAAAACAATCCGCGTAAAGAAGTCCTGTTGAAATATTTCAAAACCAATCTACATTAAAAGAACTCAACCGGCTTCAGCTTAAGGAAGAAAAATGAAAGTCACCTTTCTCGGAACCGCCGCCGCCGAGGGCATGCCCGCCCTCTGGTGCGAATGCGACACCTGCCGCCAGGCCAAAGCCATCGGCGGCAAAGAACTTCGCCGCCGTTGCGCCTACGCCATCGACAACGACACCATGGTCGATTTCGGCCCCGACTCCTTCTGGCAGAGCGTCGAATTCAACATCGACCTCACCAAACTTGAACGCATCATCGTCACCCACAACCACGGCGATCACCTCTCCCCGATGGAATTCCTCTGGCGGCGCACCCCCTGGTTCAGCCAGCTGAAACGCGAGTTGACCGTCATCGGAACCAAACGCATTTTCGGAAAAATCATCGCTTTCACGGCTGAAGATTGCGGCATCTACGATCTCGCCGATCTTCAGATCCGTCCTGTTGAAATCGGGAACGGTGAGAGCATCGTTGAAGGGGACATGAAAATCACCGCCTTTGCCGCCAACCACGCTCCCGGCAAGGAACCGCAGATTTTCGCCATTGAAAGCGGCGGCAAACGCTTCCTCGTGGCGAACGATACCGGCATCCTCCCGGATTCCTCCTGGGAGCAGCTGCGCGGAATCGAATTCGACCTGGTCGAAATCGACTGTACCGGCGGAGTCGGCTGTAAGAATTGGCGCGACGGGCATCTCACCGCCGATACCATGCTCGAATTCCGCGATAAACTCGTCGGGCTCGGCTGCATCACCTCCAAAACGCAAGTGTACGCCAACCACTTCTCGCACAACGGAAAAAGCCTCCACTCGGACCTCGAAGCCTTCTTCGCGCCGCACGGAATCAAAGTCGCCTACGACGGTCTTGTCGTAGAACTCTGACGCTGACACCGGCGCTGTAACGCACAGGGAATTGAGGCTCCGCCTCAAACTCCGCCAAGGGGCGCTTCGCCCATAAGCGCTAGCCAAAATAAACGCGCCAGGACTTGAGGCTCCGCCTCAAACTCCGCCAAGGAGCGCTTCGCCTCCTTGGAACCTCCGACCGGCAAGGTGCCGGGGCCGACGCCTTTTCGGGCTTCGCCCGAAAAGGCTGACAAATTTTTCGGGGGTAAAAGTGGGCTGG
>JAVBSA010000215.1:0-6371 GCA_031556915.1 Victivallis sp. | reverse complement strand
CTGCAAGTTTGGTTTCGCCGCCGAGCGATCCGCCCCGGGCATTGAGAACACCGCCGGAGCGGACGGTCGTTCCGATGGCCCTGCCGGAGCTGTACAGCTGCAGCGCGCCGCCGGAACTTACAACTGTGTTGGAGGCAATCGCGTTGGCATTCACCCGGACTTCGGCGCCGGAATGGATGGTCGTTGCAAAGGTCTTTCCGCCGGAAGCGACGGTCTGAACGCCGCCGGAATGAATCGCCGTCGCGCTCGCCACGCCGCCGGAAGAAATCGTCATGATCGCCGCGGCTCCGGAAACAATGGTGTTGATCGCCGTTCCGGCTATTTCGTAAGTTCCGCCGGAGACGACTTTTACGCCGATCCCGATCTGGCCGCTCTGAAGTTTGTGGCTCATGACCTGCCCGCCGGAACCGATCGTCTCCGGCACGATTTCGCCGACCGTCAGGATCAAGTCGCCGGATTCGTTGCAAGTCAGGGCGTAAGAGGTCTGGTTATAGGAAACCGTGCCGGCGATGTTCAATGTTCCCGCCGCCGCTTCGCCCACAGTCAGCGAAATGGAACCCGTGAATGCCGATGCCCCGCCCGCCAGGCGGTAGGAGCCGAACGCTTGTGTCGCCGAAACCGTGATGGCATACGTCATGCTGTTGATATTGGCCAGGTTATCGATCATGACCGTGTCGGATGTCGTCCGTTGGCTGACCAGGAAACGGATGGTGCCGCTCTGGCCGTTGATGCCGGAATCGCCGCCGTTCCGCACCGTCCTGACGGTTCCGGCCAGCAGGGTTGTTCCGCCGAGAAAGCCGTTGGCGGCATTTCCGGTTGCATCAAGCACGCCGCCGGAGCTGATTGTGGTGTTGCTGGCGTATCCGCCTCGGATCAGGGAGAGCGTGCCGCCGGAGAGAACCGTGGTTTCTATGGCGTTCCCGCCCGAAGAGACGGTTTGCGTTCCACCCGAAGACAGCATCGTTCCGCTGGTCCGGCCGGTGCTGTAAATGACCAGCTGCCCGCCGGAATGAACGACGGTATCCCTGGCGCTCCCGCCGGAGTAGACATTCATCAGCGCGGTGCCCTGGCTGACAAGCGTATTGGCCGCCGTTCCGTATACATTGAGCGTTCCGCCGGAGATGACCCGGTTATCGGCTCCCGTTCTGCCGGCGGAGATCGTCGCGCTTGTCATATCGCCGCCCCGGCCGATGGTAAGATCCTCCGGAATGAACGCGCTCAGGACAAGGATCAGTTCGTCGGAAGCGTTCCGGCTCAAGGTGTAGAGGACTTCGCTGGTAAGAATGGAATTGTTCAGTGCCAATGTTCCGGCGGAAGCTCCGCCCACGGTCAGGGAAATCGTTCCCGAAAACGCCGATGCCCCGCCCGCCAGTTTGTAGGTACCGGGCGCTTGTGTTGAAGTGACCGTGATCGCATAGGATATGTTGCTGATATTGGCCATGTTATCGATCAGGACCGCGTCGGCTTCAGTCCGTTGTGCGAGCACGAAACGGATGGTCCCGCCCTGGCCGTCGATCTGGTAATCGCCGGTTCGCACCGTCCTGAGCGTGCCGGCCAATTGGGTGATGCCGCCGAGATGAGCCGCTTCGGTTCCCGTCATCAGGGTGACGTCGAGAGTCGCGCCGGAGTTGACGGTTGTGTTGTCGGCGTATCCGCCCCTCTGCAAATGGAGCGTTCCGCCGGAAGAGACCGTTGCGGAATGCATCGTGCCGCCCGAAGCGACCGTGATGGAACCGTCGGCATTGGCCGTTGCGAGGGACGCCGTTCCGCCGGAGGCGATCTGCATGCTCCCCCCCGCGTTGACGGTCGTGTTGCTTACGGCGCCGTGCACCTGCTGTACCGCTCCGGAAGCCAGGGTGGTCCTGGCGGCCGTTCCGCCATAAAGGACCGTCTGGCCGGCCGCGCCGGTAAGGGTGGTATCCATGGCGGATCCGCCCGAAGAGACAAACTGGCTGCCGCCGGAAGAAATGACGGTCGTGCTGGCCACGCCGCCGGAGAGAATCGTCTGGCCGGCCGCGCCGGAGAGTTCGGTTTCCCGGGCGACCCCTCCCTGGGATACGATCTGGGAGCCGCCGGCGGAAATAACGGTCGCACTGGCCTGCCCGCCGGAAGAAATATGCATGACCGCCGCTTCCTGGCTGACGGTCGTGCTGACGGCGGTTCCCTGGACATGGAGCGTTCCGCTGGAAACAACCTGGTTTTCGTTGCCTTTTTCGCCGCTCTTCAGCGTCAGGGTCATCACGCTGCCGCCGATGCCGATCGTGATGTTGTCATAGCTGACCACGGAATAGCGCGCCAGAATAACCGCATCCTCAATCACCCCGGTGGTACCGCTGCCGGAATAAGCAGTGCTGACAACCCAGCTGTTCCGGGAAGCATTCCAGGAAATTGAAATCACCTTCAACACGTTGGGGGCGTCCGTCGCGACGGAATAGTCCCTGTCGTCGTCGGAATCACTGATGATGATGCCCGAATAATACCGGGGATTCGTAGGGTCGTAGGCGGTATTGTAAGTAAACCCCCAGCACGTGATGGCATGGCCGCCCATACGCTCGCTGCCATAATACCAGCCGACGGCCAACCCGACCGCCTTGCCGGCATTCAAAGCGGCTTCGATCGTGGTGAAAAAGCCGGTGTTCTTTTCGGCTTCGACAACGGAAATATATTGCGCGGTCTCCGCATAAGTCATGGAGTAATAACCGCCCGACCCGGGCTTGCATTGATCCCACCCGATATATATGGATGCGTTGACCGTCGGTTTGTGATATCCGCTGAAAAACCATTCCAGCCCGTATGCGGCATCCCCGCCGCAGTATTCCGTGTAGATGAAATTGCTGCGGAAGGCGTTCAATAATTTATCTTCGGTGTTCATTCCGTCGATGGTGATCCAGCCGGCCCACATCAGCATATTGGCGGCGGTTGCCGCCCAGCATATGCCGTCGTCGACGGTACTTCTCCGCTTTTCCGCGTCGATGACGCCGGCATCGCTGAAATAATATCCGTCGTATCCGCTTTTGAAGCTGCTCCAGGTCAGGTCGGCGAACCCCATCAGGAAGGCGTTGGTTCCGTAGCCGCTTGCAGTGATGGTGAAGGTGGAGGTGAATCCGAAAGTGGCGGTACAGGAGTATTCGCCGGTCGTCCCCAGGGCCTCCCCGGCGTCGACGGTGATGGAGAAGTTTACCGACAGGGAGACCCCCATCTTCTCCGCGTTGGCGGCAACTTTGACGCTGAAGTTCAATCCGGCTTTCAAAAAGTCGGTTTTGGGAATGGAGCGGGGCGAATCGCCGGGGACCTCTTTTACCGCCGCTTCGGGCGAATGGCCCCCCGTGGCGATCATGGTGTATGAAATCTGCCGGGCACTCCTCTTTCGGGCAACCGGCTCTTTGAGAACCGCATCCCCCGTCGCCAGCGGCGTATCCGGCTGCGTCGATATCAATGTTGCCGCGGAAGAGGCCGCGGCTGCGGCCGCTACGGATATTGCTTCGGCGCCGTCGATGGATTGCGTTGGAGAGAGAGAAAATTCCAGCAGGGAATTACGCCTGGCCAATTCGCCGGTTTGGATTGATTTTATGCGCATGTCGATCCCCCATATTTCATATTTCATACTCAATAGTATTATCGCATGAAATTTCCAAGTTTCAAGCAAAAAAAGGATATTCCTGTGAAATATGTCAAAGATTGGCGCGAAAAGACTCCCCCCCGGGTATCATTCTCCGTGCCGGCGCAGTTGCCAGACGCTCCACCCCCATGCTCCGAGGTTGAATCGGAACTCCCGGCCGTCGCCGGTGTTCCCGCCGGGCGCATCCGAGCTGCCGAGCTCCTCCGCTTCTCCGGGGGAGGGGAGCGACACGCGGAACACGTTCGGCCGGTCGTCCATATTCAGCACGAACAACAGCCGGCCGCCCTCCGGCAGGAGGCGGGGGATCACCTGAATGTGTTTCGCCCTTTCGACCGGCAGCCCCCGGACCTCCCAGGCGGGAGTGATTCCGGCGGAGGCCAGGCGCGCTTTGAGCTCCTCGCGCAATGCTTCCCCGGTTTCCGCCGTGTAGGGGCAACCCAGCACCGAACCGTAAAGCACCGTCAGGCCTTTGCCGTAACGGTTGGAGACGATCGCAGGTTCGCCGTCGCTGAAACGGCCTTCCACGGCTCCCGTGGTCACTTCCATATGGGCCTTGAAATCGTATGCAACGATGCCGCCGCAGAGGCCGTCCTGTAATTTTTCCATGTCGTAGACCTGCGCTCCGAAGAGGTCGGTCGATAAACCGGGGGTGATCCGGTAGTGGATTCCGGTGAGATTTTTCGTCGCGAACGGCGATTCCGCCAGCAGGGTTCCGCCCCGTTCCACAAATGAACGCAGGATCGCCAGGTCCGTTTCGGCCGCCTGCGGACAGAAGGGCGCGATCAGGATTTTCGCTTTCGCGAGGATCCCCTCGCGGATCTGGCGCGTGTTGCACAACTCCCCCGTCACGCCGATGTCGTTCAAGGCGTTGAGATACATCGCGATCCCGTCGGAATAGCGGTTCTGATACCCTTCGCACTCCGCAAAGCCCCCGTTCGCGTCGCGCGAATCCCAGAGGTAGACGCCTGCGTCGGCGCTGTGGTGGGAGCTCATCACCCCCGCGTTGCGGGTCAGGAAATCCGCCAGCTTGCCGAATTCCGTCGCGCGACCGGTGACGCGGCCGTCCCAGCCGGCCAGGTTGAATTCCCCGGCTTGCGCGTCCGACACCCGGCTCCGGTAAAGCCATCGCAGCAGCGCCCGCGCTCCGTTTGCGACAAAGAACATGTCCCGCGCGTTGTGCTTGCGCGGCGAATAGGAGCGCGGTACGAGATCGTGTACCCAGGTGACCGGCCCGCCTTCGGTTTCGACCACCCAGAAGCCGTCGTAATCGGCACGATGGCTCCGCCGCCCGGAGGCGAGAAATTGCACGCGTTGGCGCGTGGTGAATTCGAACGCGTCCCAGTCGCGTTTTTTTACCTGCGCGTGGCTGGTAGAGATGCTTGTCCCCAGAATCTCTTCTTCACCGAAAATGTCGGCGTGATAGGGGGTGCACAGATGGGAAATGACCGGGGTGTCCGGGTCGATTTCGCGGATCCAGTTGCGGACCAGGTGGAATTTATCGCGCCGGTTCTGTTCGCGGAACGCGTACCAGTCGAGAAACGGCGCGTAGCCGCCGAATTCAAACCCGGCCTTCGGCTGCGGGAACACATCCTCCCAGGTGCGGAAATGGACCGGGAACTCGGTGCTCCACGCTTGTTCCAGCGCGGCGAGGTCGCCGTATTTTTTTTGCAGCCATTCCCGGAAAAGCGCGATGGAGTGGCGGCAGAAACATTCGCTCAAACGCGGTTCGTTCCAGCCGGACCAGGCGATCAGTTCCGGCAAGTTCCGGTAACGGCGGATCGCCTCCTGAATAAAACCGCGCGTCTCCTCCTGATAAACCGGGTCGTCGTAACAGAGCTTGAAACGGTTGCTTTGCACGATCTCCGGCGCGTCCGGCGCCGGTTTCAACAAGGTGCAGTGCTTGTCGTACCAGAGCCAGCGCGGCGGATAGATCGCCTGGAGGTTCGAAAAGGTGCCGCCGACGTTGGCGATTACTTTCAGGTTGTTTTCTGCGGCCAGTTCGAAGGCGCGGTCGATCCGGCTGAAGTCGCGCTCGCCCCGGCGCCGTTCCACGCGGTCATGACAGATGAACAGCCGGAAGGTGTTCAAGCCGAGCTGTTTGAAGGTTGCGAGATCCTTCGGCCATTCGGCGATGTCTACTTCGGTGGCTTTGGGGAGCGGGGCGTAGGTGGCGCCGACCGGGAAAAAGTCGTCCATTTTCTTCATTCTCGCGTTCCTTGATTTGATTTTGAAAGAATCGGATGCTATCATTACTGTATCATGCCTTTATTTGACGTACAATGTAAATAATATGCCGAAAAATATTGTAAATGTGCCAAATTTGAATCTCGTGATCCGCTCCGTCGAAGGGGCGCGGCAATTTCATCTTGCGCCCCGGGTGGAGAAATTCGGGCATACGGTCACGCCGGCGCACGACCGTTACCGGTTTGAAACGCGTTCGGAGCTGGAATTCTGTTTCCGGCTGGAGAGCGCCGAGGCGGAGGCGGTCGATGAGATGGACAACCGCTTGTATCGCAACCGTTTTCCGCATCTGTTCGTGAAACTGCCCGGCGTCTCCTATCGTTATGAGGTGCACGCCGAACGCAGCGCGGTGTTTGTGATTTATCCGGGATCGCTGCTGCCGAATTTTGTTGCGGCCGGCATTTCATTGGATGTGCCATGCCGGGAGTTCGCGCCGACGGCGGAAATCAGAACATTGATCGAAGAACTGCATTCGCTGGAAGACTCGGTGCATTTGCGCGGCGTGCCGGAC
>JAVBSA010000035.1:0-3225 GCA_031556915.1 Victivallis sp. | reverse complement strand
TGGAATATTGGAGGTCGACGGGAAAGTCATTCCGGTTCCGGAAACCTTCGACAAACAGGTTCTGCGGGATATCGCCCCGGCGAAATCGGTGACGCTCAAACTGAACAGCGGAGTCCGGGCGGAATTTTCCGGCGACCTTCTGGTCTTCGTTCAGGACAGCCGACGTTGGGGAGAAACAATTTCGGTGCGAATCTATTTCACCCCCGACAAAGGCTCCGTCAAAGAGGCGAAGGCCGCCTTCGACCTGACGGTTACCGGAACTTTCGTCCCCCGGAAACAGGACCGCACGCTCGTCATCCGCGAAGACGAACAATGGAAACCGTTCCGGTTCGAGCGCAAGATCATCGCGGGCAGTCCGTTGGATTTCTCCGCCCACCTTGACGCGCCCGCCGGGAAATACGGGTTTGTCCGTTCCGCACCCGACGGCAGCTTTACCTTCGAAAACGCGCCCGGGAAACGGCTCCGGCTGTACGGCGTCAATCTCTGCATGACGGCGAATTACCCCGACCGCAAAACGGCGGATGAACTCGCCGAGTACCTGGCAAGAATGGGGTATAACGCCGTCCGTTTTCATCATCACGACAACGGGCTCGCCGATCCCAAAGCGGCGGACTCGGTCACGTTGAATCCGGAGACGCTCGACCGGCTGGACTACCTCTTCGCCAAACTCAAGGAACGGGGAATCTATCTCACCACCGATCTCTACACCAGCCGGGCTTTCAAGGCGGGCGAATGCGACGAGCATCAAAGATCTCAGATCATGAAAGCACTGCTGCCCATCGACCGCAACGCGATGGAGAACTGGAAAACCTTCGCCCGCAACTGGATGACCCATAAAAACCCTTACACCGGCCTCACATGGAGCGAAGACCCGGCACTGGTCTGTCTCAATCTGGTGAACGAGGAGACGCTTTCCGGCTACTGGCAGCACACGCAGCGAACCACCGCGCTCTACCGCGCCAGATTCGAGGAGTGGAAGCAAGCCAACGGCGGCGCAGAACGGGACTTCCCGCGCTTTCTGCATGAGCTTCAGGCCGGAGTGCTGGATGAACAGATCGCCTTCGCCAAGCAGGAACTGAAGCTCAAAACGCTGATTACCAGTTTAAATTATCAGGACAGAGTAAATCTTACTGTCCTCCGCGACCGCTTCGATCTGGTCGACAACCACCAGTATTTCGCCCACCCCACTTTCCCGGAGGGCAACTGGCGTTTGCCGCACCGTTACGATCAGACTTCTGCGATCAAACGCAATGCCATTCTGCCGAGGTTGATGATGCCGACGCGCATTTTCGGTAAACCGTTTGTCCTCACCGAATTCAACTACTGCAACCCCAACGTGTTCCGGGCGGAGGGCGGCCCGCTGCTCGGCGCTTATGCGGCGCTCCAGAACTGGGACGGCCTCTGGCGCTTCGCTTGGACTCATAGCGCCGATACGCTGAACAAACTCGAGATCGGGGGGTGTTTCGACGCCGTCAACGACCCGATGCAGCAATTCAGCGACCGGATCATCCACGCGTTGTTCACGCGCGGCGACATGCTCCCCGCCAAAGAGAAGATTTCAATGGCGGTTCCCGTGAATCCCTTCGGAGAAAACATCCCCCAGGATTTCGCCGGATTCGATGAACTCGGCCTCATGGCCCAGATCGGTTCCCATGTGGAGGGGAAAGCGCTTCCCGCCGGGGTGAAGCTCTATCAGCCGGGCCTCCAACTCCCCGCAGATCCCCGGATCCGCCTTGACCGGAACGCCGGAACGTTCTCGGTGGCGACGCCGTTTTCGGAAGCGGTCACCCTGCCCCCCGGCAGTCTCGCCGCCGACCGCCTCCGGGTGCGGAATGCCGACACGTTTCTGACGGTCGGTGCCATCTCGCTGGACCGCAAGCCCCTGCCATTGAGCCGGAGCATCCTCGTGATCCACCTCACCAACTTCACCACTACCGGCATCCATTTCGGCAACGAACGGAAAACGCTTCTGCTTTCCTGGGGAACCATGCCGCTTCTCATCGAACGCGGCAGCGCAGAAATCGAACTGGCGGCCGACACGCCGTACCGGGTCGCCGCACTGGCCGCCGACGGCTCCGAGCTGGGTGAAGTCAAAGGAGAGTTCCAAGCCGGCCAATTCCGATTCCGGGCAGACAATTGCGCTTTCCCCGGCGGAGTCGCCGCCTACCATCTGACCCGCTGACAAGGATTACTGTACGTTTTATTCGCAAAAGCTTGCATTTCATAAAATGAAGGAGTAATGTCAGAGCAAAGCGGAGAAAACATATGGATCTGAAAAAAACGAACATCATTGCGGTTCGCGGTGTCAGCAGGCTTAATTTGGGTACGTTCCTCAGCATCCGGTTTTCCGATTCTTCCACCATCTTTGGCCGCCGGAGTTTGAAAACATTTTTCAGCGATCGCAATCGCCGTCCGGAGGACAAAGAGCTGGACATGAAGATCGGCGGAAAACTGGTGATCGCCCATGCATCGCAGCAGATTACCGCTGCGGAAATCCGGGCGGTCATTGAAACCGGAGGCACCTCCGATTTGCCGGAGGCGCTGCGGCTTCTGCGGAACGCCATGCAAAGAGGCTACAAACCGGGCGGCTTTCTTCTTGACTTCCTGGAGCACAAGGAGGCCGAAGAAAGAAAGCCCCGGCGCAACCCGGCGGACGATTCGGAAAAATGGGAGCGCCTGGATCAGCGGAACAAAGAAGCCGAAAAAAATCCGCTGCCCTCCATACGGCTGGTCAAAACGACGGAACAAAGTTTCAGCAAACTCGGCGGCTTGCCCTGTCTGCCGGATTCCGTCAAATGGCCGCGCAATCCGCAGAAGAATGAGCTGACGCTTCTGGCCCAGATCCACTGCCCGGAGCTTCCGCCCGGGCTCGGCCTGCCCGCGGACGGAACCCTTTTCTTCTTCTACGATTTTGAAGAAAAAGAAAGCTTCGGTTACGACAATTTCACAAAAGTCATCCACACGAAAGAGCCGCTGCCGGAAACACCGCGCCAACGGACGACTCCGGCCCCGGGAATGGCAAACATCCTCGACTGGCAGTTCCGCGACACCCTCGAAATGCTCCCCGAATGCTTCCCCGAAACCTTTCTCCGGTTCGAAACCTTCGTTTCCCGCGTCACCGACCAAGACAACGACCGGGAAAGCGCCTACCGGATGCTCGGTTACCCGCAATGGTGCCAGAACGAGTATATGCGAGAGGACAATGAAACCTTGCTCCTGCAACTA
>JAVBSA010000356.1:0-9475 GCA_031556915.1 Victivallis sp. | reverse complement strand
GCCTTCGGGGTTGTACTTCTGCCCCTCCTTTCCTGGGGACGCCGCCGGCTCCGACTCCTGGGACGCCTCGAAAACGCCCGGCGCCTTTTTTCTCGGCATGTACAATCCGCTGGTTTCGCACCCCTATACCGGGAGCGACGCCGGCGGCTGGTGCCGCTCCACCAACGCGACGGGAGCCTATGAGCAAAGCCGGAAACTCTCCAGCATCCGGCAAGCCAACAGCCTTCTGTTCGGCGAAACCAATTACCGGACCGTGGTGGGGACCTCTTCCCCGACCAACCAGGGACAGAACCTGTACTCGAGCTACCTCAAAAACAGCCTCAAAACCGGAGCGGCTCCGGGGAATATCGTCGTCGGCTACCGGCATAAGAACGGGTACGGGGCCAACTTCGTCGCCTTCAACGGTTCCGCCCAATGCTACGACGGCCGCAACGGAATCGTCTTCGGCGACTCGACCAGAAACTCCTGTACCCCGAGAGACTGAACCATCATGAAAAAAGCACTCTTTCTTCTGCTCCTGTCGATCGCAACCTGGCTGCCGGCCGGCAATTGGACTCTGCCGGAAGGCGCCCGGGAACAGGACGGCGTCATTTCCGTCGCCGCCGCCTCTTCCTCCGACCTCCGTCTTTGCAACCGATCCGTGCCGATCCAACAATTCGCCGGGAAAAAGATCCGGATTTCCGCCGAAATCAAGGCGAACCACGTTTCCCGCCCGGAACAAGAGTGGAACGGCATCAAATTCGGCATCAGCATCACGGCGGAAAAGCCGGTCCACTACAACGCCGCCGGGCTCTGGGGGACTTACGACTGGGAGAAGACGGAGGTTGAAGTTTTTGTTCCCCGCGAAGCAAAAAGCGCGTTTCTTTTCGTGGGGCTCCAAGGCAGTTCCGGTTCCGCCGATTTCCGAAACATCGAGGTGGAAGAAATTCGAACCGAACGCAATCTGGAAAATCAGGAGGCGCTCAAAACCGACGGGACCGCCATTTCATTGAGCAGCGGCGGCTGGCGTTTCCAGCCCGGCGCCGCTCCGCTCAACGGCGGACAAAACGCGGTCATCGAAGCGATCCGCCCGGCCGGATCTGAAAGAGGCACAGCATATGCGGAACGCCCGCTCAACTTATCCCCCTATGCCGGGAAAAAAGTCTATATCGACTATGAAATCAGCGCCGACGACGTTTCCCGGCCGGTGGAAAAATGGCTGGGAATCAAGGTCATGGTCACCTACGACACGGGCGGAGTCAAAAAATACATCGACTGTGAACCGCAGGGGCTTGCCGGCACATTCGACTGGACAAAACAGACGCACACCTTCGTAGTTCCCCAGGAGATCAAGAACGCGAAGCTCCATCTGGGTTTACAGGATGTTTCCGGCAAAGTGCGGTTCCGCAATTTGAGGCTCCGCACCATCGATCTCGCCGACCTATATCCGGCTCCCGTGGCGGTGCCGGAAAATTTCCGCTGTGTTTATACGGACCGTATTCTCAAGGAACCGGCTCTCAGGGGAGTCATGTCGCCCTTTGAGTTCCGCGCGGAAGATTTCGAAGAATTGGCAAAGTGGAATGTGAATTTCATCCGCTGGCAGTTGGCCGGGTTAAGCCATGCCGACGCGCGGGATTTGACCGTATACCGGAAATGGCTGCAAGGGAAACTTGCGGAGTTCGATTCCGTTCTTGAAGCGTGTGAAAAATACCAGATCCGCGTCATTCTCGATCTTCACTGCGTTCCCGGCGGCCGCCTGGAGAACCGGGACAACCTTTTATTCTACGAACAGAAGTACCGCGATGAATTTCTGGCGACCTGGCGCCTGATCGCCGAACGCTACCGCGGCCGGAAGATTTACGCCTATGACCTCATCAACGAGCCGCAGCAGACGGAGAAGGCGACGACGGAAGATTATCTGGCGCTTCAATGGAACGCCGCCAACATGATCCGCGCCATTGATCCGGGGATTCCGATTGTGATCGAGGCGAACATGTCATCCACGCCGCCCTCCTACCAATATCTGCATCCGCTCCCGTTGAAGGACATCATTTACCAGGTACACTCGTATTATCCGGGCAGTTTCACGCATCAAGGGGTTTACTCCAAGGGGAAATATGGCGTGATCGGGTATCCGACGGCGGAGATCAATATGAATGCGCTGCGCCAGGACTTGAAATATCCGCTGGAATTTCAATCGAAATACGGGGCCCGGATTTATGTGGGGGAATTCTCCGCGATCCGCTGGGCTCCCGGGGCGGACCGGTACATTGCGGACTGTATTTCGCTCTTTGAGGAGTTCGGGTGGGACTGGACGTTCCACGCGTTCCGCGAGTGGTCCGGCTGGAGCGTCGAGCACAGCGACGACCGGGCGGTGAAAACGCCGGTGGAGACGACGCGGAGGAAGGAAGTGCTGCTGGAAGCGTTCCGGAAGAACCGGAAGTAGGGAGGCGGAGCCGACCGGGTCCAGGGCCTTTCGGCCTTGGCGGGGATTCTCAAGGGCGAGTAGCCTTTGAGTGGAGTTTGAGGCAAAGCCTCAAGTTTTCTCGCGCGCCGGTGACGTTGAAAAAGGAAAATTTCGTAAGAAATTTTCCGCCACCAGTGCGTGCGACGGTCTGCTTTGACCGCCAGGTCAAACAGACCCCGACCCCTGTCAGGCTCCCACGGTTCTTAATATTACAAATCGTGGGCTGCGGCTCCCAACTTGTAAATAAAACTTTCGGGCTTTGTCAGTCCTCTAAAGTAAGTTGCCCCGGCTCTACTCCAAGAACCGCCGCCACTTTTTCAAAAGTCGCTTTCTGGCACTTTTTGCTTTTCTCAATTTGAGCGAATGCGCTTTGTCCAATGCCCAGCGCCTCCGCTACTTCCTTTTGGGTTTTCTTGAGGTACATGCGCCATGCTTTGGTTTACCACTTCATTCGGGATAAGCAAGTTGTCATCGTCTTTGATTGCTTCAACCTGTTTCATCAATTTCTGATAGTCCGCAAACGGAATAACAGCAAAAGCGGGCATACGCGGATTTTCTGACCGGCTCGCACGAAGGGCGGCTGATCCTGAGCAAGACGTCGCGCAAGAAGTCGCTGGCGCCGGTGTTTGAGCGGGCCATGAAACGCGTGAAATAAAATAGCATTTCACATCTTTTCAACTTGCCGGGAACGAAATTTTCCGGGTGTGCAACCGGCGGCAAGTCGGAAGGCCCTTATAAAATATTTTTCGTTATTGAACCCAGCCATGGTGGCGATCCGCCAGAGCGGCCAGTCGGGGTATTCCCGCAAAAGATCTTTGCAGCGTTCCATTCGCCGCGCAATGATATATTTGCCGGGCGTCACCCCCAGAGTTTCCCGGAACGCGTGATACAGAGAGATCCGGTCCGTGCACAATGCCGCCGCCAGTTCATTTACGTTCATATTCAAATGGCTCGATTCTTCGAGCACGGCGACGGCGTGTTCCGCCAAAGCCGCTGCGGAGCGCCGCCGGGATACGGGTTCCTGCTTCAGCAGGACCAGCAATTCGAGTATTTTTGCGGCCTGTTCCACCGGTTTCCAGTAAAGATCACCCTGGAGTTCTTTCCAGATCCCCTGAAACCTTCGGGTCACTTCATCCGGAAACTCCGGGCGGAACCATGGCGTCCGGCTGGAAAATCCCGCTTCATGGCACATTTCCAACATCGCGGGGCCTTCAAGATGCAGCCAGTAATACCGCCAAGGGCTGGCGGGATCGTCGAAGTATTCGATTTCACTGTCCGGCATAATGCTGAACATGTCGCCGCGCCGTACGGTAAACGTCAGATCGCCGCAGCGTACCGTTCCGCTGCCTGAAACTACGATGTGCCAGCAGGCGTAAAATCCCAGCTTGAACCGCACTCCATCGAAACTGCTCAAGCATCCCGCCGAATTGATCCGGAAAGCGCATCCCGGCACATACCCGGTCTGTGGCGGCGATATGGTTTTATTTTCGTACTGCATTTTTCAAAATCCAACAAAAGGTAACTTTTCAGCAACATTATCAAACCGCTCGACACCTTGTTCTTTGCAGTAATATAGGCTATAATTATAGTGTTTCAAATAAATCGCAACAAAATTACGGGGTAATCATCATGCTGAAGCAACTTGCGCTCGAATACGAAAACTATTATCGAAATCTGCGGGATGAATTTGCCCTCAACCATGGTTCCCTGCCGTTGTGGGATCGGATCAATGCCGACTGGCGGCAATATTATGACGCCAACCCCGATGCCTCTTCGGCACTGCAGAAAGCCCGTCTTTATCAATTGATTGCGGAAAAATTCGAACCGTTCATCACACCGGCCTCCCCTTTCTTCTTCGAATCCCGCATGCGCTTCCCGGAAAACTGGGGAACCCCCAGCCCAAATCAGCCGGGCGGAACCGCTTACTATGCTCTCTCCGCAAAAAAAGGAGGCTCTTCCCGAGAACGCGATCTGGCGAAATACAGCCAGGGCAATCCGGACCGCGATACCGCCTTATGGATCAACGGAGGCGTTTTCGATACCGACCACCATTCGCCCGGTTATACCGGACTCGTCACAACCGGTTTCCGGAGTATCCGCGAGGAAATTTCAGCGTTGCCGGAGCAGAATGACGAAACCGCCGCCATGCTCGCCGGCATCGACTGCATGGCGCGGGCCGCCGCGCGTTTCGCCGACCGCGCCGAACAATTGATGGCGGAAACCGGTCCCACCGAAAACCTGCGGCTGATTGCGGAAACCGGCCGCAGGATTCCGCTGGAAGCGCCCCGGACATTTTACGAGGGTTTGCAGATGATCCTGTTTGTCCGGGAAATGATGGCTTCATTCGACAATATCGGGCTGTCGGTGCTCGGACGTCCCGATAAAATTCTATACGGGCTATACTGTGCCGATCTTGCCGCCGGGCGCCTGACCCGGGAGAAAGCCGCCCGGCTGATCGCCATGTGGATGCTCCCCCATGACATCAAAACCTTTACCCGCGAACGCGAATGGCCGGAAACCAGCACCTGTCTGATGCTCGGCGGATGCGACGAAAACGGCAATTTCATCTATAACGATCTGACCAAACTGTTTCTTGAAGTCCATTATGCCAACAGCTTCATCAATCCAAAACTGAACTGCCGCTGTTCGGCCGCCGCCCCGCAGGAATATCTGGAACAAATCTGTTCCTATATGCTCAAAGGCCACAACCATTTCGCCTGCCTGAACGACGATGTTTTAGTTCCGGCTCAAATCCGCTACGGCAAAACCCTGGCGGATGCGCGCAATTACGTCAACGGCGGCTGCCAGGAAACGATGTGCGAAGGGGTTGAACACAGCGCCGGAGCGTTTTTCTATTTCAGTTTGGCGCAGACATTCCGGCAACTGTTCAACCGCGAAGCGGACCCGCCTGAATTATTTTCGGTGCTGCCGGATGAAAATCCCGACTCATTTGTCAATTTCTATCAGCAGATGATCGACGGCTACCGCCATACCATCGATGCCGGTTGCCGCTGGATCTGCGAAAACAATGATTTCTCGCAGCTTCATCCGTCGCCGCTGTTTTCCAGCACCATTGCCGGCTGCATTGCCAACGCCAAAGATTATACGGCGGGCGGCGCCAGGTACAACCTCTCCGGCATCACGCTGGTGGGGCTGGGCGACATCGTCAATTGCCTTTACGCAATCAAACGCGGCGTTTACGACGAAAAATTCACCACGCTTGCCGAGTTGCGCCGCGCCACCGCCGCCAACTGGCCCGCAGAGTATGAAGTTCTGCGGCAGCGCATCCTGGCTCTGCCGCGTTACGGCGGCAACCATTCCGAGGTCGATGAACTGGCCGCACGTTTTGTCGCCGACATTACCGCCGTAGCGCGGGCCTGTCCCAATGAGCGCGGCGAATATTTCCAGCCGAGTTTTTTCGTATACTTCCGTTTTTTCGGAATCGGCCAGAAAACCAAAGCGACTCCGGATGGCCGCCGCGACGGCGACATACTCTCGCAGGGAATCGCTCCGCACCGGATCAATGCGCCGGAATCAGTTACCACCGTCATCGCCTCCCTCTCCGGAATCGATTTCAAAAACGCGCCGGGCAATGCCGTGCTCGATCTTCAGATGCCGCTCAGCCAGGGGTTGAATCCGGCGAATTTTGCCGCCATGCTGCGATCGGCCTTCAAAGCCGGCATTCCGACCATCCAGCCGAACCTGATCAATATCGACGACCTGAAAGCCGCTCAGGCTGAACCGGAAAAATATCCCAATCTGGTGGTCCGTATTTCCGGCCTCTCGGCGGTATTCGTCAAGTTGAATAAAACGGTGCAGGACGAAATCATATCGCGCCGGATTTTCAATACCTGACCTCAGA
Source organism: Victivallis sp. (assembly GCA_031556915.1). Lineage (GTDB taxonomy): Bacteria > Verrucomicrobiota > Lentisphaeria > Victivallales > Victivallaceae > Victivallis. Next base: position 3,167 of record JAVBSA010000356.1, on the reverse strand, counting down.
CGCGTCCTTACAATTAGCAAAAAAGGCGGAGCCAAACTTTGTCCGTAACAGTATATTACGGTAGCCTAAAACCAAAGGAGGGCTCCGTAATGAAAAATACCTCGATAAGTCTGTTTCGTCAAATCCTGGATCTGGTACCCAACCATGGAGAGCTGGCGGCATCATCAGATTGTGCCGTTCCGAAAATTGTTAGGACAGGTGTGACCTGACCTGTATATTGTGCAAGATTCTCCGGCTGCGGCAACGCGCCACTGTCACTTTTTTTCCCGCTGCGCTCAAAAAAAGCGCCCGGCGCTTTTGCCGGGCGGATGGATTGAAGAATTGCGTTTCGCCCCTGACCGCCCACGGGCGGTCTTTAGGGGGCGACCAGCGCAAGAGCGCGCGCTGGACTGCGACCCCACGATGGTGGGGCTTTGTGCCGCCTTCGGCGGTTTTTTTTGTTACCGGTACAGCGGTCCGAGGGCCTCGCAGGCGCGGTAATCCGCCCCTTCCTGGTCCATCCCGAACGCATTCCACATCGCCGGGCGGAAAATCTTCTCCTCCGGAACGTTGTGCATGCAAACCGGAATCCGCAGCATCGACGCCAGCGTAATCAAGTCCGCGCCAATGTGACCATAATTAAATGCGCCATGGTTGGCGCCCCAGTTGGCCATCACACTGTAAACGTCCTTGAACGGCCCCTCGCCGGTCAAATTGGGCACGAACCAGGTGGTCGGCCAGCCCGGATCGGTCCGGTCTTCGAGCTTCTTATTCACGTCCGCGGGAACTTCATGCGTGTACCCCTCGGCGATCTGCATCACCGGCCCCAAACCCTTCACACGGTTGATGCGGACCATCGTGATCGGCATGCCGCTCTTCGAAACGAACTTGCTCGAGAAACCGCCGCCGCGGAAATATCCCAGACTGCCGGGAACCCAGGTGGTCGCATCGAGGCAGTCTTTCGCTTCCGCCTCGGAGATTTCCCAGAAGGGCTTCATAACAGGCTTGCCGTCGCGGGTCTGGCGGCCCGTCGCATCCAGCGTCGTCGCGCCGGAGTTGATCAGGTGGATCATGCCGGGCACGTCGAGCGTGTAGCCGGTCGCCTTCTTCACCGCGTCGGGGCTCCAATAGGTGCGCACGTCGCTGAAGCCGGAAGCGGTTCCGGTCAGCAGGTGGCCGAACAGCATCGCGATGCCGTTGAGGCAGTCGTTTTCCGTCGCGACCACGAACGCTTCACGGATGCCGTTCCAGTCGAAGGAGGAGCAGAGCATCGCTTCCATGAAGTCGCCGTTGGGCATGTGGTCGGTCCACTGGCGCTGCCCCTGGAATCCGCCGGCGATCGCATTGTGCCCGCCCGCCTCTTCCGCAAAGCCCATCGCGGCCAGTTTCGGGTTGCCGACCATGAGGTCGCGGCCGATGATGGTCATCTTGACCACATATTCCCAGAGCTTTTCCTGCTGTTCCGGGGTCTTGCCGCAACCGGGGTTGTAAATGTCCGCGCCCTGTTTGCAGTTCTTCTTGGTCCAGGCGAGCGCGCGGTCGAACTCTTCCTTGTCGTAGATGCCTTCGTTGACGCGGCGGATGAATTCACACATATCCACCGATTCACAGCGCATATTGAGATATTCCTCGAACAGCTCGGGGCTGACCATGGAGCCGGCGATTCCCATCGAAGTGCCGCCCATCGAGAGATAGGACTTGCCGCGCATCATACCGACCGCGACCGCCGAACGGGCAAACGCGATCAGCTTCTCGCGGACGTCGTCCGTGATCGTCGTATCGGTGGAGTCCTGGACGTCATGGCCGTAAATGCCGAAGGCGGGGAGCCCCTTCTGGGCATGGGCCGCCAGGACCGCCGCCAGATAAACCGCGCCGGGGCGCTCGGTGCCGTTGAAACCCCAGACCGCCTTCTGGGTCAGGGGATCCATGTCCATCGTTTCGGAACCGTAGCACCAGCAGGGGGTCACGGTGAGCGTGGCTGTGACGCCCGCCCGGGTGAACTTCTCCTGACAGGCGGCGGCCTCGCTCACTCCGCCGATGGTCGTGTCGGCGATCACGCACTCGACCGGCTTGCCGTTGGGATAACGGAGCGTCGAGCTGATGAGCTCGGCAGCGGCCTTGGCCATGTTCATAGTTTGAGTTTCCAGCGACTCGCGGACTCCGCGGCGGCGTCCGTCGATGGTCGGGCGAATTCCGATTTTCGGCATCACATCATTCATCTGTCTCACCTCATGGTTTGATTAAGGAGAAAAGTGTATACACTTATAATAGGCGAATAAAATGGAATGTCAAATCGGAATTCTACAAAAAGCGGTTTTTTCTCAACGCCCGGCCCGTCGAACCCGTCGGACCAATGCTCTTCACTTAACTGGTAATGCCATTTTGTTGACCACGAAATACACGAAAAACACGAAAGGGGAGAGGGGAAATTTCTTTTTGATTTTTTTTCGTGTATTTCGTGTATTTCGTGGTTCTTTCAAATGAAGAGTATTGCGACTAGTCCGACAAAATCGTGTTTACGTCTCGGGCGTGAAATGCCGACTGCGGCCGGCGTCGCTGTTTTCGCAGGGGAACCCGAGATCCCACAGCCGGTCGAAGTTGTAGGCGCTGGAGAGGAGCGCTTTCGATTCCACGTGACCGTCGCAATAACCGATGTTGGCCCGGTTGCCGTGGCGGAAATGCATGGTCGGGCTCATCATGTACATTCCGCCGGGTGCTTCGATCGACGAGCTGAAACCGTGCATGTCGCTGCCCCAGTTGCCGTCTTTGCCGATCGTGGCGGCGGAGTCGGCGAACATCACCTTTTCGGCCGCATGGCGGATGCGGGGGAGATTGTAGCCGGAGGAATAAGCCGCCTCCGTCCAATCATCCCCGGCGAGCTTGCCCACCAGCATATTGTAGCCGTAGCCGCCGCAGCCCCGTTCGAACGCCTGGATTCCTTCGGGGACCACGAGGGCGGCGCAGTGATTCACCTTGCCGCGACCGCCGAGATAAGGCGAAAGCGGCCCCCGCGACGCATCGTAATCCGCCCCGCTGCCGGTGCTGCTGCTGTCGCTCGTTCCGTGCCAGCGGTGTTTGTTCGCCCCCATCATGTCGACGCCGAGGGGAACGAGAAATCCCCGGTTGTCGTCGGCGTAAAGCATGTTGCCGAGCGTGATCTGCTTGAGATTGCTGACGCAGTTGGTTCC
>JAVBSA010000077.1:0-16243 GCA_031556915.1 Victivallis sp. | reverse complement strand
GCAGCCTTATTGTAAAAGTGTCGGAAGACGCCGAGCTATTGCGGGAAGAAATATTCGCTGTTGAGGTTTTTGCCGCGAATGAGTGGGTGGGAGCGGATGTGATGCCGCAGCTGCTTGCCGCCTTTGTCACTCCCAATCTCGAAGTTATTTCCCGCATTCAGGTGCGAATGACCCAGCTTCTGAAGGGGCAGGGGGAGGATGGGGCGCTGGAAGGGTATCAGAGCAAAAAAAGGGACAGGGTCCGTGAAATCATAAAGGTCGCCTATCACGCCGTCGTTGAAAATAAAATCAACTACGCCAATCCCCCCGCTTCCTTTGAAAACTTCGGTCAGAGAATCCGTTTTGCGGATAAGATCTTCAAAGACAGGCTGGCGACCTGCCTCGATTTATCCCTCCTTTTCGCAAGCATCCTGGAGCAATGCGGATTGAGTCCTTTGATTCTCCTTCAGCAGGGACATGCGTATGTCGGCTGCCATTTGCAGGAGGAGAGCTTTCAGGATTCATTTATCGATGACCTCCAGGCCATCCGCAAACGCGCCCAGCTTGACGAGTTGATTGTTTTTGAGTCGACCGCGGTGGTTTGTTCCAACCTCCTCTCCTTCGAACAAGCCGAGGCGGTGGCGAGAAAGCATCTTGAAGATGAAAATAAATTCGTTGGAGCTCTGGATATCCGGCAGGCCAGAATTGAGAAGATTCGTCCGCTTCCCCTGCGAAGAAGTGATGACGGCGCTTTATTGGTAAGTGCGGTTCAGGACGATACGGGCGCGTCATTGACTTTCACGCCCGGCGGAAACCGGGAACTGATTGCTCCCATCGTTGTCGCGGAGGAGGAGACGCCGCAGAGCAGACTGCAACGGTGGCAGCAGAAACTTTTGGACCTGAGCAAACGCAATAAACTGTTGAATTTCAAAACGGGCGGCAAAGCTGTTCCCGTCGCGTTTCATGATTTGCCTGTGCTGGAGGATAAATTGGCTTCGGGCGCCTCCTTCAGCATAAAGCCATCCACTCCCATATTGGATGGTACGGACATTCGGGAGCTTTCCCAACTGGAGAGGCAAACCGGGGAGAATCCGGTCGCTCAATATTTGATGGATGAGTTCCAGCATAAGCGGCTTCGTTCGTCTCTTGCTGAGCCGGAGCTGGCAAAAAAGCTTCTGGAATTATTCCGCCAAGCGAAAAACGATTTGGAGGAAAGCGGCGTCGGCACGCTGTTTTTGGCTCTCGGTATCTTGGAATGGACGGCGACAGACCGGACAAAAGTCACATATCGCGCTCCGCTCCTCTTGCTGCCGGTGAAATTGGAGCGTCGTTCCGTTCAGGAAGGTTTTTCGTTGGAAAGTGCCGACGAGGAGACTGTGATCAATGTGACGCTTCTTGAAATGCTAGCGCGGGATTTCGAAATGACGATACCGGGAATTTCCGGCAGCGGATTGCCGATGGATGATTCCGGTGTCGATGTCGGTGTGATTTTCCAGTTGTTTCAACAGGCGGTGAAAGATCTTTCCGGCTGGGAAGTGAAAAAGGAAGCCTGGCTGAGTTGTTTTTCATTTCAGAAGTTCGTCATGTGGAATGACTTGCGGAACCGCACTGAGGATCTGTTGAGAAACCCGATTGTGGATCACCTCATCAACCACCCCAAAGAGCAATTTGATGACGGGATCGAGCCTGTAACCCCCGAGCAGTTGGATCGGGAATATTCCTATCAGCAGATCTTTTGTCCCGTGAGCGCCGATTCGTCACAGATGAGCGCCGTGCTGTCCGCGGCGAACGGCAAGACTTTCGTTCTCTATGGCCCGCCGGGAACAGGGAAATCGCAAAGTATCACGAATATCATTGCCCATTGCCTGGCGGTCGGTAAAAAGGTGCTGTTCGTCGCAGAAAAGCGTGCCGCCCTTGAGGTTGTCCATAAGCGGCTCAATGACATCGGTCTCGCCCCTTTCTGCCTGGAGCTGCATTCCCATAAGACAGGCAAGCAGGAGGTGATGGAGCAATTTCGGCAGGTGCTGGATTATAAGGTGAAGAAATCTCCGGAAGATTGGGCTTTGGTCACCAGGAAGTTGGAACAAGCCAAAGAACAGCTGAACGGTTATGTGAAAGCATTGCATGAGATCTATCCCTGTGGACTTACTCCTTATCACGTATTCTCCTACTTGGTGAGGCATGCCGCAGATGGTGATACCCTGGATTCTGTTGGAGCTTTTACGTTTAAGGCCGCGGATTTTTCTAGAGAAGAATTCGATTCCATGAAATCCATCGGCCATGACATGGTGACATATGGAAGAGAGTTGCCGGAAAAAGCCTGGAATGAGTGGAGTTTCATTTGCAGGAAAGATTGGTCTCCCGGGTGGGCTAAGGAGGCCAAAGCAATAGCCCAGGCTTTGGAAATTCGCGCAATCGCATTGCGGAAAGCTTTCCAAGTCATTTTCGCGCAGTTGGGAATAACCGATTGTGTACAAAAAGAGTATTGGCTTTATGAGGTCGCTGATTTGGCCGGTATACTGAAATCGGCGATTCCGCTGCCGGCCCGCTTTTACCGGTCTGGCTGGCCGGAGTTTTCTGCGCAGCTGGAAGAGTTTTTGCCGTTGACGCAGAAGTATGAAGAGTATATCTCGCGGTTGAAAGCGACGGAATTCGCCGGGATATCCAACTTATGCCGGGCGGAGACACCGGTTCGGGTTCTTCAGACAGATGGTAATATATTTCAATTTTCTTCGACGGTGACAAGTTCGGTTTCCGCTGCGAATCTGCCGGACTGGGCGCTTCAAGCGGCAAAAAAGCTGGAGTGTTATACCAATGCCGTCAATGCCTTGTTTATTGTCGTGAAAGAAATTTTTCGTTCCCTGGGATACAATGCGGAACATTTTACGGAACGGGATGTGGTTTATCTGCTCTCAGTTACCGATTTGCTGCAAGCGGCTCCGGAACTGCCGTCCGAATTCATTGGCGGCGAATGGAGCTCATTTGCCTTGGAAGCGAAATGCCTGCTTGAGGCGGGGCTGCTCCGGGATCATGCCAGAGATAACCTGGCCGAATTCGATTTGGATGCCGTCTTTCATTTCGATGTCGACTCTCTTGAACAGGAGCTCAGCAGAGTTGACGCCGGATTATCGTTGCTGAAAGGCGCCAGGCGTTTTGGGGTGAATCTGAAGTTTAGGAAAACCCTGAAAAAGAATGGTCGAAAGATCGTTTATGATGAGATTTCCAATCATCTGAAACAATTCCGGATTTATCAGGATTCGCAACGGCGGCTTAATTCCATTTCGCCGGATTGTTCGCGGCGTCTGGGGAAAATCTGGAACAAGGGGGAGGCCGATTGGGATACGGTGAATCGCTCTCTTCGTTGGGGCGAATGCCTGGAAAGCGCAATTTGCGAATTTGCTGGAGAGGAGACCTCCCGGGAGCAATTGCGCAAGGGAATCGGCGAACGCCTTTCCTCCTTGCCGGAGGGGAATGCGGCCGGTATATTTTTGCGTTTCCGGAGCAAGTGGGAAGAGTATTCTGAAGCGGTCGGTGAATTGTTTGCTGTTTTCCGGGAGGATCACGGGAGCTCTCCGGACACGGCGGGAAATACGCTTCTGGATGAATTGAAAACGGATTGCGACAATTCCGTACGCAGACTTGGCTGTATTGATATCGCCCGATTCGTCGAGAATGTAGCCGGTTTTATTGTCTGTCATGCGGAAGTGACCGGAAAGGCGAAGGTGTATGAATTTACCGAGCGTATGCCGTTTGCATGGGCTCACGGACGTTGCGACAGGAAAGCTCTGAACCGCGCTGTCGAATATGGAAAGACATTGGATTCCAAAGTCCGGGATATTGAATTCCTGACTCCGGGCGAGCTGAATGCTGTCAGGGACCGGTTGGGGGAAATTTTGAGCCGGGCCGCGCATATTTTAGGTCCGGACGGCGCATTGCGGTGCGATATCGATACTTTAATAAGGGCATGGAATGATTTCTACGAATCGTTCGATCAATTCCGGGAACAGCTGTCCGTGTCACCGGAGTGGCAGCCTGGACAAAGCGAGCAATTCCTTGAGGAGTGCATTGCTCTGGCAAAAACCATCTCCGCAAACGACAATGCCTTGAGACTCTGGTGTTTCTGGCGCAGAGCCCGGGAAAAGGCTTTGACGGCTTACATGGACCCCATTGTGGAGGCCGTGGAGTGCCGGGAGTTGAATTGGGATCATGTTCAAGAGGCAATCAAAAAACGGTTTTACGAAAAGTTTATCGACGAAGTGGTGGAAAAAGTTGAAGTCCTTCGGGAATTTCTCGGTTTACGTCCAGACAGTCTGGTCGCCAATTTCCGGGAACTGGATGATGAGTATGCAAAATTAACCAGACAAATCGTCGTAGCCAAAATATCGGAATCCTTGCCCGGAGTCGCCGCCAGGAACGGCGATCCGAAGCCAGGCACCGAGCTCGGAATCCTGAAGCGGGAAGTTCTGCGCCAAAGCAGACATAAACCGGTTCGGAAATTGCTGGAAGAGATTCCGAATATGCTTCCCCGCCTGAAGCCCTGTCTGCTCATGAGCCCGATATCCGTAGCGCAATATCTGCCTGCGGCACAGGAGAGTTTTGATCTGGTCATCTTTGACGAAGCGTCGCAAATTCCTCCTTGGGATGCGATTGGAGCCATTGCCAGGGGGAAACAGCTGATTGTTTGCGGAGACCCGAAACAGTTACCGCCCACAAATTTCTTTCAGAGGCAGACGGATGAGAGCGATGAGGCGTATGAAGACGGGTCTACTGTGTGCGATGAAAAAAGCATTTTGGATGAATGCCGGATGGCCGGCTTCCATCAGGCTTTGTTGAACTGGCATTATCGCAGCCGCCATGAATCCTTGATTTCATTCAGCAATTATCACTATTATGACAACCGACTCCTGACTTTCCCCGCCGCAGGAGCTACGGAGAACATGGGAGTCCGGTTTCAGTTTGTCGAAGATGGGATTTATGACCGCAAAAAGTCCCGTACGAATCGAAAAGAAGCGGCGGAACTTGTGGATGCAGTAGTAACTCGTCTGCGTTCTCCGGAATTCGCCGGGAAATCTCTGGGAATTGTCACGTTCAGTATGAGCCAGCAAACCTTGATCGAGGATTTACTGGAAGAGGAACGGCGTAAATTTCCAGAAATCGAGACGTTTTTCCAACCGGATTACCCGGAACCTCTGTTTGTGAAAAATCTGGAGAACGTGCAGGGGGATGAACGGGACATCATCTTTTTCTCGATCTGTTATGGACCGGATGAGGCAGGGAAGAGATTCATGAATTTCGGCCCGCTCAACAATGAAGGCGGAGAGCGGCGTTTGAATGTGGCGGTAACCAGAGCCAAAGAATGCACCGTTGTATTTTCATCCATCCGTTCCGACTTTATCGATTCATCCAAAACGACCAAGAAGGGACCTTTGCATTTGCGGGCGTTCCTGGATTACGCGGAGCGTGGCATTCAGGCGTTTGCGGCGGAAATCGAAGGGGCCTCGCTGGATGATTATGATTCCGTTTTCGAAGAGGAAGTTGCTGATTTTCTGCGAAGCCAGGGGTGCGTCGTACATACGCAGGTGGGGTGTTCCGGTTATCGGATCGATTTGGCGATTGCCGCTCCCGAGACTCCGGGGAGGTATATTCTCGGTGTGGAATGTGATGGCGCGTCCTATCACAGCTCGGCAACGGCCAGGGACCGGGATAAATTGCGGCAAAGCGTCCTTGAGAAATTGGGATGGCGCATTGCCCGTGTCTGGTCCACTGATTGGTGGGTCAATCGTGCCGGGGCATCCGAAGCGTTGTTGAAGGAGATTGCAAATGCCACCAGCAATTCCGGGGGGAAGTGCGGATGTGACTCAGCACCCTCCTGGACCAAGTTGTCGGAACCGGATCTCGATGATGCGGATGATGAGCTCTGGTCTTCCGATCAGGAGTGTGAATTTACACAGGAATATCCGTCTCTCGATGACTACCGGAATTATTGGGAATTCAACCAGGATCGTACGTCTGACGAGTTTTATGAATTTTCTTCCCGTTCGTCAATCAAAAAACAGCTTGCGCTGGTCATTGAGGTGGAGTCCCCCATCATTCAAAGCGTGTTGCAACAGAGGGTGATTTCCGCTTGGGGAATTGCCCGGGCAGGGAGAAAAGTGGTTGAAGTTTTGAATTCCCTTTATCCCGCGAAATATACTGTTTCAAATGGAGAACGCGTTTTCTGGCATGAAGATATGAAGCCGGAAAATTATGAGTTTTTCAGGAGGCCGACAAACGGATACAATCGTAAAATCGAAGAGATTCCAGTTCAGGAAATCCGTAATGCGATGAAATGGGTTCGAAAAGAGTATCGGGATTTCTCCAACGAAGATGCATTGTTCAAAGAAACGGGGCTGTTGCTGGGCTTCCGCCGTCTGACTGAGCAAAGCAAGAAGTATTACCACGCCGCCTTGAAGCTTCTGCTCCAAGAAGAGCGTGCCGATTAAAGATCAATTTCATTGGCTTCAGGTTACAAGACGTTTGGGGGAATGCTGAAAAAGTTTCGAAATCGTTTAGAGCGGAGTGAAAACAGGAACACATTCGCTTTAATTTCGGCTGTTGTACCAATTCCATTGCCGCAGCGGTCGGAGTGACAACGCGAACCGTTGAACGTCATATCCGGCTATTGCGCGAACAGAACAAAATCGAATTCCGCGGCGCTCCCCAAAAGGGCGGCTACTTCGTGATACAGCGAGTTTCTTTTCCGGTTTGAGCCATCAATGCAGCTGAACGCCGTAGATTTTCAACGGCTTTTTTTCCCTGTCAAGCTCGGGTACGGCGAGGGGCGGGCCAGTTTGTTTCACACACTTCCCGAACAATCATATCCATCACTGCGCGAACAGAGTCAAATCGAATCGGTACCAGCCTCGCAAAAATAGATCGGAAGAAACATTTTTGCCGCCCTGGATATCTTTTTTCCATTTTGGATATTGGTTTATCCGGCCTTTTTATTCATAATTTTAGGAAGAGATTCGATGCATCGGTTATGAGTCTTCAATAAAAAAGGGGATGGGAAATGGGATATCGATGGCAGTATTGGTTGATGAGCATGCTGGTTGGAGTATCGTTGCCGGCCGCGCCGGAAACGCTGAATGATCCGTATGGGATCGTCTCCCATATCGACGGCAGCGAATTCGACGTCGCTCCGCGGCAATATGAACTGTTGCGCGGTCTGGATATCCGATGGGTGCGGACCGATTGCCGCTGGGGCGAGATCGAGAAGGAACCGGGGCAATGGAACTTCGACCGCTACGACGAAGTCTTCCAATGTGCGAAGCAGCATGGAATGACGGTTCTGCCGATCCTCGATTACGATGTTCCGTGGAAGAGGCCGGCGTGGAAACACCTCGACGCCTGGAGCGACTACGTTCGCAAAGCCGTCACCCGCTACGGCAAGGATACCCGTTGCTGGGAGGTATGGAATGAACAGAACAGTCAACTCTTCTGGCGCGACAAGCCGAGCGGGGAAAACTATACGGCTCTGCTCAAACGCACGTATGAGGAGATCAAAAAAATCGATCCGGGCCTCACGGTGCTTTACGGTGGTACCGCCGGCGTTCCGCTCGAATATATCGAGGAGACCTTCAAGGCCGGAGCCGGCGACAGCTTCGACGTCATGAATATCCACCCCTACAACCTGCAGGCGACTCCGGAGGCCATGATCCGGCAGATCGGCGATTTGAAATCGCTGATGAAGAAATACAAGCTCGACAAGCCGGTCTGGATCACCGAGGTGGGCTGGGCCACCGCGCAAATGCCGCGCCTCCTGCGCGATGTGCTGCCGTTGGCTTTCAAACGGGCCGGGCTCGATCAGTCGCAGTTGACCGTGGCGATCGTCTACGACCCCGAAAAAGGATTTTTCGGCGCGCAGAACTTCGACGCCAAAGCCTGTTTGCCCGGCGTCAAAGAGGTCGAGTGGATCACACTCGACCGGCTGAAAGGAATCGGTCCGGAACAATACCAGGTGATCATTCCGGCGATCGATCAGGATTTTCCGGCGCGGTACATCCCTGAACTGGTGAATTACGTCAAGCACGGCGGCACCCTGCTGCTGCCGGCAAGATTGCCCTTCTACTGGGACCTTCAGCTGGATGGCCGCGGCGGTTACAAGCGGGTCCAGGTCGGGGATCGATACATGCGGGATTTCCATATCGGCTGGGAAACCCATTGGACGAAGAAAGGCGTTCCCTTCATGGATGCCTGGCAGAAACCGGCGCCGGAATTCGCCGGGCAATTCGAGATCGCATTCACGCAGACCGGCCTTTTCCTGAACGACGGCAATCTCAAGGAAGGCGATCGATTCATTCCGCTCATCGAGGCCGGGACCAAGGACTACAAGGGCGTCGTCGCGGCAATCTATCAACTCAACAGCGACCTCAAGGGCAATCTCATCGTCTTCACCACGAGAACTGTTCCCGAAAGCGTATCGGAAGAACGGCAGGCGGAAATGTTGCCGCGCGCCTTTCTGATTGCGTTTGCAAGCGGCGTGGAGCGCATGTTTTGGTACAACTTGCGTTCCGGGGAGTTCCGGGCCGACGACAAGGAGGCTCATCATGGCCTGATCCGCAAGAATTTCGAGTTCAAGCCCGCCTTCCAGGCGTTGCGGACGCTGGTCGAGCTTTGCCCGAACGGTTCGACGGTTCCGGTCCTGACGCGGAAGGGAGACGTCTGTCTCGTCGGCTGGACCCGTCCCGACGGCGTCAAAGTCCGGGCGGTCTGGTCTTCCTACCGTCCGGAAAAGATCAAACTGGAAATTCGGGGAAGCGGCGTCGAAGTTTGTAATCATCTCGGCGAAAAGCGACCGGTTCCCGGGCCCGAATACACTGTCACCGAGTCAATTCTTTATCTCATTGGCGCGGAGTTTGTTGCAATTGATTGAAGTTCCTCTTTTCAACTGATTCAGGAAAGGAATCGAAGATGAAACGTTACCAATTCACACTGATAGAATTACTGGTTGTGATCGCCATCATCGCCATCCTGGCCGCCATGCTGCTGCCGGCCCTCAGCAAGGCGCGGGAAAAGGCCCGCGGCACCACCTGCGTCAACAATAAAAAGCAGGCCATGCTGGCGCAGGTTCAATATTCCAGTGATTACGACAACTATTACATCTCCTATTCGAAGCCGAAGGTTACGGGCGTGGGCAGCGGCCTGTGGTCGGCCATTCTCGGCAACAGCCGGGACGCCAACGGCGATTTCACGGTGATGAACAGCGGTTATATGACGCTGAATTCGGCGCAGTGCCCCTCCAGCCGCAACGCTTGTCCGACGACTGTTGCAAACGACAAATTTTACTACTTCGACAGCACCTACGGCATCGTCCACAACGTCCATCAGCATTCCGGGTTTGTGGGTGAATTCGGGTCTTTTACCAGGGATGCCAACGAGTTTGTCGTGTTCCATCTGCCCAATATGAAAAAACCGGCCGAGCTTCTGATTTTCGCCGATACGTTCCGCCCGGCAAGCGGATATACCCATGCGCGCTTTCAGCGTTTGAACGCGGTGGATACCGCGGCCGTGTGTACGGTGCACGGCGACCGCACGGGAACCGCCTATGCGGACGGCCACGCCGGAATGCAAACCGGTCAGGAACTGCTCGCTTCTTCGTTCAAGCTCACCTACTGGCTTACCGCCGAGGGGGCTGTCGTCGACAGAAACTAAGACCGCCGTATGATCATCCGTTTCAGACCCCGCTTCGCGGGGTTGGGGCCCTTTTTGTCGAAAAGCATCAGGCATCTATGGAATTCTTGAAAGCATTCATCACCAGCCCGGAAAGCGCCGGTTTGCGGCGGCTGCCCTGCCGCGCCACGCTTTTCCCCTTCCGCAACGCCGAAGAGGCGCTCGCCGTGAAGAAACACGCGTCGCCTTATGTGCTCGACCTTGACGGCGCCTGGGCGTTCCGCTATACGACCGATCCGGAAAATTTTGATCCGGATTCCGGCGAATGGGATACGGCGCCCGTCCCCGGCTGTTGGCCGATGCACGGTTACGACCGCCCGCATTACACCAATGTGCAGATGCCGTTCCCGGACCTGCCGCCGGAAGTGCCGGCGGAGAATCCCACCGGAATCTATCGCCGCACGTTCTTCCTGCCGCCGGAATGGGAAGGCCGCCGCCAGGTACTTCACTTCGACGGCGCGGAAAGCGTGTTCCTCGCCTTTGTCAACGGGACGCTTGCCGGAGGCTCCAAGGATTCGCGCGGCGCGACGGAATTCGACGTGACCGGGGTGGTCCGGTCCGGCGAAAACAGCCTGACGGTTATCGTGATCAAATGGTCCGACGGAACCTTTCTGGAGGATCAGGACCACTGGTATCTGCCCGGACTCTCCCGCAGTGTCTATCTTTACAGCACTCCGCATTGTCACATCGCAGACCTTTTTGTCAAAAGTACTTTGCGCGACGATTGCACCACCGGCGTTCTCGATGTGGAACTCTGGGCGGGATTTCCGGATCTGGACGAATCCCGGGGAACGTTTCTGCGCTGTATTCTTCACTTCGACGGCGCGCCCGCCCGGAGTTGGGAAACGGAGCCCTTCGACGGCAATGGCGGCCTCAATGCCGATCCGGCCCGGCAGAGGCGGAATTTCTGCTGCGAACTGCCGGAGGTCCGGCGTTGGAGTGCGGAAACACCCTCGCTCCATACCCTGACCGTGGAATTGGTCGATGCGAAGGGCGCCGTCATTGACGCCACCGCGACCCGGATCGGCTTCCGCCGCTACGAAGTGCGCCGCCGGGAATTCCTGGTCAACGGCAAGCCGGTGCGGATTTGCGGGGTCAACCGGCATGAGCACCACGACACATGCGGCAAGGCGGTTCCGTTCGAAACCGCGCTGCTGGATGTGGTGACGATGAAGCGTTTCAACATCAACGCCGTGCGCACCAGCCACTACCCGTCCGCGCCGGAATTCTACGATCTTTGCGACGAATACGGGCTTTACGTCGTTGACGAGGCCAACCTCGAACACCACGCGTACTACGACGATCTCTGCCGGAATCCGCAATGGTCCGCTGGTTTTATCGACCGCCTTGTCCGCCTGTTTGAGCGCGATAAGAATCACGCCTGCGTCTACGCGTGGAGCCTCGGCAACGAATCCGGGTTCGGCGCCAACCACGGCGCGATGGCCGGATATCTGCGGATGCGGGACGATTCCAGGCTGCTCCACTATCAGGGCGCCATGCCGTTTGAAACCTTTGTGGAGTCGGTTCCGAACCGATTCGCGACCGATTTCATCTGTCCGATGTACGCCTCGGTCGCCAACATCGTCCGCTGGTCCGAAAACAACCGGGACGACCGCCCGCTGATCCTGTGCGAATACAGTCACGCCATGGGCAACAGCAACGGCGGCTTGAAGGATTACTTCGACGCTTTCGACCGATGTCCGGGGTTGCAGGGCGGTTTCATCTGGGAGTGGCTCGACCACGGCATCCGGCAGCGCGATGCCCGGGGGCGCGAGTACTGGGCTTACGGCGGCGATTTCGGCGATACGCCCAACGATTCCAATTTTTGCGCGGACGGCCTGGTCTGGCCGGACCGCAAGCCGCATCCCGCCCTCTATGAGTACAAAAAACTGTCTCAGCCGGTCACGTTCCGCCTGACGGACCCGGCTTCCGGCCGCTTGGAGCTGTTCAATCGGAACTGCTTTACCGGCCTCGACGCTTACCGGCTCGACTGGGTGCTTGAAATCGACGGGCGCAAGGTTGGTTCCGGCAGCGCGGAGATCCCCGGTACCGCTCCGCGCGGCCGGACCGAACTGACATTGCCGGTGGAGCGTCCGGCAGTCTATCCCGGTGAAAAGACGATCCTGCGCCTTTCTCTGGTTCTGAAGGAAGCCTGCCGCTGGGCCGCCGCCGGGTTCGAGATCGCATTCGAGGCCTTTGAACTGCCGCCGGTGGAGCTGAAACAATTCGTGCCTGTTCCGCCTGTGGCGGTTTCGACGGCCGGGCGGAAGGTCAAAGCGGGCCGGCTGATTGCCGAAATCGGCGCCGACGGCATTGCCGCCCTGGATTTCGGCGGCGCGGTGCTGCTCAAAAGCGGCCCGCAACTGAGCATCTGGCGCGCCGGCACCGACAACGACGGCATTAAGAATCAATTGGAGGAAACCCGCAATGTCTGGCGCAAACCCCTTCATGTGTGGACGGAAAGGGGGTATCATCAACTTCGCGTCGTTATCGGGGAGGTGATCCGGGGAGAGGGCGGCGTGGAGCTCCGCATGGAGGCCTCCTGTCCGGGGATAGCGGGCGCAGCCATGGGGTACATTCAGAAGATCCGGCCGCTCCCGACCGGAGAAATCGAGATTTACAGCATTTTCGACGTTCCGCCGGAATTCGACGACCTGCCGCGGCTCGGCGTAACGATGGAACTCCCGGCCGGTTTCTCCCGCGTCGATTACTTCGGGCGCGGCCCGCTGGAGAATTATACCGACCGGGACGCCGCCGCCTGGCCGGGGCGTTTTCAGACCACGGTGGATGAAATGTACGTTCCCTATATCCTCCCGCAGGCCAACGGGAACCGCACCGCCGTGGAATTCGCCGCGTTCCGCCCGGAACACGGCACGGGCCTGCTGGTCAGTGCTCCCGGCCGGATGGAATTTTCGGTGTCGCGCTTTTCGGAGGAACAGCTTTACCGGGCGTGTCATACCAACGAATTGGA
Organism: Victivallis sp.; assembly: GCA_031556915.1. Lineage (GTDB taxonomy): Bacteria > Verrucomicrobiota > Lentisphaeria > Victivallales > Victivallaceae > Victivallis. The sequence continues at coordinate 3,582 of JAVBSA010000077.1, read as the reverse complement.
GCCGGAAGGCGTAATCCATCTTCACTGCGATCTGCGGCAGCGCGGCGTCGGCACGGCCAGCTGCGGGCCGGATACCTTGAGCGCCTATCGGATTCACCCCGGCCGCCGCGAATTCGTTATCCGGCTCGCCGCGCTGCCGGAGGACGCCGACGCCGCATTTCTTTCCCGTCAAAACCGTTAAAGGAGTATGTATATTATGGCTCAGATGCATTGGTATTCCACGTTGGCAAACAGTATCAACCAAATTGAAATCCCCGAAGAAGAGGCCGCTTCCATCCGGATCGGCAACGCCGAAGTCTGCCGGGCGCTCTCCGATATGGCCGCGGAGCATTACCGGAATACCGGAGCCCCCTGTGTCGTCGCCCTGGACGGTTATTTCGGCGCGGAATGGGAACCGGCGGTGAGAGAGGCCGTGCAAATGCTCCACGCACAGGGGTTGAAGGCGGAAACGCTCGATACCCGGAAGCTCTACCGCCCGCGCGAGTGGCAGGAGGCCCTGATCGCCCGTTACACCGACAGCGATCTCACCCTGGGGACTGCCTGTACGGATAAAGAGCTGCCGGAATTGCTCGATCCCCGGCGGGTCCGGGCGGCTGCCGAAAAGATGGCCCGGCTGAGAAAACGGAAGCCGGAGCGGTTGGCGGCGGTCTTCTGCCACGGCATCGGCGCGGCTTCCCCCGGGCTCCGGGCGGTTTACGACCGGATCGGCTTTTTCGACGTGGGGCGGGTTGCCGTGACTATGCGGAAGTTTGCCGGAACGCTGCGGGAACCTTATCTGGCGGCCCCATGTGATGTGAACTGGAAGAAGGAGATGTATTTCTATTATCACATCCTGGATCGATACCGCAAAAAGATCCTCGGGCGGATGGATTTCTACGTCGACGGCAACGACGCAGACAACCTGAAACTGGTTCCCCGGCGTGTTTACGATGACATTACCCGGAAGCTGAGTGAACGGCCTCTCAAGTTCCGCAGGTTCATGCAGCCCGGCAACTGGGGCGGTTTGCATCACTCCGGGTACTTCAATCTGCCCGGGCTGAAAAACTGCGCGTGGGACACCACCTTCTACGGCCCCAAGAATACGTTGATCGTGGACGTCGGGCGCGGCGACTATCTGGAGATTCCGTTTTTGAACGTTCAGGAGCAATATCCCGCGGCGGTCGTGGGGCCGTACCTGGCAGAAAAGTTTCCCGGCCTGCTGCCGATGATCGCCTGCATCGACGACGGGTATTTCCCCGGGCCGGTCCACCATGAACGCTCCAATATGCCGATTCACCTGCATCCGGACGGGCGTTATGCCAAAAAGACCTTCAACGAACGCCTCGGCCGCTACGAAACATATTATATCGTCGAGGCTTACGAGAATGCCAACACCATGCTCGGGCTCACCCGGAACGCGGATGTGGAGGAGTTCAAACGGAAAATCCTCGACGCCGATGAGCGCAAGATTAAATTCGACTGGACGCAATACGTCAAAACCTGGCCCAGCCGGGCCGGGGATCTCTATCTGATTCCAGCCGGAACCGTCCACGGGACGGGCGGGCATCAGATGATTCTGGAAATGGATACTTGCCCGAGCAATACCGGTACGGAATATTCGTTTTTCATCTACGATTTTCTGCGTCCCTCCTGGGACGACGATGAAAAGGAGTTCTGTGCTCCGCCGGTTCGTCTGCAGATTCAACACGGCTTCAACCAGGCCCGCTGGAACCGGCGGGAGGATTGGGTCCAAAAGCAGTTGCTCGCCCAACCGCGAATCCTGCGCCGGGGGGAGGGGTGGAGCGAGGACCGATACAGTTCCTACGCGCCCATGCCGTTCCATATCGAACGGCTTCACTTCGAAAAGGAGATCACCGCGGATACCGGAGGAAAGTTCTGTCACCTGGTGGTGCTGACCAGGGGCGACCGGGTGCTGATCCAGTCCAAGCGCCATCCGGAACGTCAGATTACATTGAATTGGATCGAGTTTGCGCTGATTCCCGCCGGATTCGGCGAATATGTGTGCCGGAACATCGGAGAAGCCTCCGACTGCACCGTCGTCAAGCAACGTTGGAAGAGAGGATAATCATGCAGAACACGTTACAGGTTCACACCCGGCATATCCCGATCGAGCACCTGCGGCAGGATACGCCGATGGGGCGGCGGGTCATCGCCAACGGCTTATGCGACACACTGCTCCCGGAAGTCCTGGCGGAATTGAAGGAGTGCGGCGTCACCGTAATCGAAACCCGGCTGACCTGGCATGAATTGGAGCCGGAACCCGGATGCTATGATTGGAACCGGTTCGACCGCGACGCCGGGTTGATTGCGGGCGGCGGCATGGAGCTGGGGGTCTTCCCGTGGTTCCAGCATCCCCCCGCCTGGGAGAAGGAGCTGGTGCGCCTGGAATCCATCACCCACGGTACGCTCTCGAGCATCCCCTCGCTCTGGGACGAGCGATTGCTTGAAGTATATGACCGCCTTTACGGCGCTCTCAAAGCGCATTGCGGAGACCGGATCCGCCATCTTCAGTGCGGCTGTTACGGTGATTACGGCGAAGTTCAATATCCGTTCGGGGTGAGGCATTACAAGTGTTTGAATCCCGATGCCGCCTTCGGGTTGTGGTGTGGCGACCGGCTGGCGCGGGTCTCCTTTGCCGGATTTCTGCGCGAACTCTACAACGATTCGTTGGAGCAGCTCAACCGGAGCTGGGAAAGCCATTTCTCCTCCTGGGACGGCGATCTCATGCCCAGGCTGCCCTTCTGCACGAATCCGCTGCCGAGGCGCATCGATTTCATCCGCTGGTATTCCGGCAGCCTGGAGCGGTTCGTCGACCGGGCGTTGGGGATCGTGCGGAACCATTTTCCCGATACGAGCGCGGGCATTCCCCTCGGCAGCCCTCAGGAGGAGGTGGAGTTCGGCCAGATCAAATCCCATTCCGCGCATTTGGGGGTCAAGCATGGAATGTCCGTACGCTGGACCGCCATGGCCCGGTACGGTGAAAATGTCAACCGCTCCATGGTCGTATCCAAACGGATCTCCACCGCGGTCCATTTTTACAAGGGCGTTTTTGCGACGGAAGCGTCTCTCGAAATGCGGGATTATCTGCCCGCGCTTTATGAAATCGAGGCCACCGGGGGGAGTATCCTCCACCTCGATCCGAAGGACTTCCATGGCGGCCGGGAGGTGTTCCAACGGGAAATCCCGAACATCCGGGCGGGGTTGGCCGTCTCTGTCCCGGCGGCGCTTTTTTATCCGGTCGAAGGCGAGATGTGCCAATGCTTGTACAGCGAAAACGATGTGGAGCCGGAACGGGACGACTTCGGCGACTGCAACGAACCGCAGATGTGGCAGCCCATCGAAGACTTCTTCGACGCCGGTGCGGAATTGGGGAAATCATGCGATTTTGCCGTGGTGGATTCGACGCTGATCGCCGACGGTATTCTGGAGCAGTTCGAATTTCTGGTCTTTCCGGTCTCTCTGCCGGTTCCACTGAGTTGCGCGCCGCTGATCGGCGAATGGGCCGCGGCGGGGGGGCGGATCCTGGTTAAAAAAGGCAGCCGCATCCGGATTCTGGAAACCGGGGAACCGTTTGACGAATAT
>JAVBSA010000433.1:0-3814 GCA_031556915.1 Victivallis sp. | reverse complement strand
TCAGCCTTTTCGGGCGAAGCCCGAAAAGGCGTCGGCCCCGGCACCTTGCCGGTCGGAGGTTCCAAGGAGGCGAAGCGCTCCTTGGCGGAGTTTGAGGCGGAGCCTCAAGTCCAGGCGCGTTTATTTTGGCTAGCGCTTATGAGACCCTGACCCCTGTCTGGCGCCCACGATTTTTAAAAACGCAAAGTCGTGGGAGCCGGGGGGCCCCTTCCCAATATGCGCGAAGCGCGCTTCATACCGCGTCAGCGGTGCTTCCTATTGCCGGAGGCAATGCTTCATCGCAAGGCGGAGAGAAGAATGAAGCGTGCCTACGGCACATGAAGCATCGGAGATATGAAGCACCGCTGCGCGGTATGAAGCGAAGCCTTGCGGCTTCATTTTTTTGCCAAAGGCAAAAAAGGCCCTGGACCCGGTCGGCTTCGCCTCCCCACAGATAAAACTCCTCCGGCCTCAGCGCGTACCCCCGGATCTGCCCCTTGTCCACCGCGTCGTCCACGATGTAGTTGACGACGTAAATTTCCCCGTCGTCAAACTGCGCAAACCCCGAATACCCCAGGTCCGACTTCGGCGAACGATCGTAGTCCACCGGCATAATCCGCACCGACGCCTCCTCCCGGCTCCCCGCCGTCACCGACTCGGCGTCCGTCAACGCCGCAAAAAAGTTCTGCGTCCAACTGCCCAGCCACCCCCGGCCGCCATGCATGAAACGATAGGTGATCAAAATACGCCCGTCCCGCAAGTGTCCCGCCACCGGCCGGTGACAGCCCGGTCGCGGGAAGTCGATCAACGGGCCCCAACTCTCCCCGTTGTCACGGCTGATCGCCTTCTTGCAGTCGTAACCCTTGAAGCTGTTCTCCCGCAAAAACGCCACCAGCACATCGCCGCCCATCGGCAGAATCGACACTTCACAGAGATTCAATACCGGGTCGGCGGCTACCAGCACCGGTTCACTCCAACTCCCCCCCCGATCGTCGGAATAACGGAGGAACTGCGCCAGGCGTTCCTCCACCGCGTAATGCGCCGAAATAATCCAGCGCCCGTTCGCCAATTCCAGCAATTTATCGGGCACGATTCCGCAAAGCGGAGTCTCGACCGGCGCACTCCAGCTCTCTCCGTCGTCGGCAGAAAAATAGACACAGTTCACCGCGAGATCGTTCCGCCGTTCCCCCGATTCAAACGGAATCCTGTCCACGATGACCGCCAGCCGTCCGTCGGCAAGACGGCTGATCCGGGCGCAGTTGTAGTAGTAAGCCTGCCCCCCGGTTCCCTCGGTGAGCGGACGCTTTTTGCTCCAGGTCCGGCCCCGGTCGATGGAGTCGGCCAGCATGATCCGCGTATAATCGCGGTTGCCGTGATGAGTACATTCGCTGAAAACACAGACCAATTTGCCGGAATCGGTCAAAACCACATCCGGCCACGCTTCGTAAACGCTTTTGTCGTTGCTGACGGTGAATTTTTCGATCATAGAAACATCTCCTTGGCTTTATTATAGTGTACTTTCAGGGAAACGGCAATGATAAAAAATAGCTTTCAATAATACTTTTTTCACAGGGAGCCTCTGCAAGCGGGATTTGCACCGAAGTTTTCAACCGGAAACCTTGAATCCTTCCGGGAGACTGCTATACTATGAAAATGTCTGTCATTCTTATGGAGTAGGCTATGAATCTGTCGCTGAACGGTAATTGGGTTCTGAGTTGCGTTTCGCCCGAAGGGAAACAATTGGAGATTCCGGGCAGGGTTCCCGGCAACGTGATCGGCGATCTGCATCGCGCCGGAATCATTCCGGACCCCTATTTCGGCTGCAACGCCAATCTGTTGCGCGACTGGGAGTTCGTCGATTACACCTATCGCACTTCGTTCGAAGCGCAAGCCCCCGCGAAAGGCGAGACGGTCGAGCTGGTCTTTCACGGAATCGACACCGTTTCCGAAGTCCGGCTCAACGGAGAAATCATCGGCAAGCCGGAGAACATGTTCATCGCCCATCGCTTCGACGTGACGGAACAGTTGAAGTTCAATGCGGAAAACGCCCTTGAAGTCACGATCTTTTCCCCCGTGACCGCCGCACGCAAATATACCCGCGCCGCCCACACCATGGCGCAGCCCTACAATTACGAATCGCTCTATCTCCGCCGGGCGGCGCACACCTTCGGGTGGGATATCGCCCCCCGGCTGGTCGGCGCCGGGCTCTGGCGCGGCGTGGAGCTGGAATATCTCCCGGCGCACCGCTGGAGCGAAATCTTGCTCTATACCACCGGCGTCGTTCCCGGTAAAGTCGCCCATATGACGCTCGACTGGAATTTCATCACCCCCGAGGTCAACCTCTCCGGCTTCGAAGCGAAGCTGACCATGGTTTGCGGCGGCCACCGCTTCGAGACGGGGTTCCCCATTTATTTCGTCTCCGGCAAGTTCCGTTTCCAGGTGCCGGATCCCAAATTATGGTATCCGCGCGGAAAGGGGGCGCCGGCGCTTTACGACGTCGCGCTCGAGCTTGTCCACAAAGGCAACACGGTCGCCGTCTGGAAAAGCCGCACCGGAATCCGCACCGTGAAACTCGACCGCGTGGAGTGTTACTCGCCCTCCGGCGAAGGCGATTTCCGTTTTATCGTCAACAACGAACCCTGCTTCATTCTCGGTTCCAATCACGTTCCGGCCGACGCGCTTCACGGGGAGAACCCGGAGCGCCCGGTGGAGGCGCTGAAACTCTTCGCCGACCTCAACTGCAACATGGTGCGCGCCTGGGGCGGCGGCGTTTACGAGGATCACTCCTTCTTCGACTACTGCGATGAAAACGGTCTGATGGTCTGGCAGGACTTCATGGTGGGCTGCGTGATTCCACCCCGCGATGACGAGTTCTGTAAGCGGATCGAGGCGGAAGCGGTCGCCGTGGTCAAAAAACTGCGGAACCACCCCTCCATTGCGCTCTGGGGCGGCGACAACGAATGCGACGAGGCGACCATCTGGAACAACGACGGCCAGCTCCCCTCCGACAACCGGGTCACCCGCGACATCTTCAAATACGCGGTGCGCTGCCACGACCCCGGCCGCGATTATCTGCCGAGTTCCCCCTACCTGACCGACCGCGCCGCGCTCGAACGCAGCCGCGACAGCGCGCCGGAACAGCATCTCTGGGGACCGCGCGACGATTACAAGGGGGATTTCTACCGCCTCAACAACGCACGATTCGCCAGCGAAACCGGTTATCACGGCATGCCCGCGCTGGAAAGCCTCAAACAATTCCTGTCGCCGGAACATCTCCACCTGAGGCGGGGCGACGCCGAACACCTGGTTCACTGCACTCAACCGTGGGGATTGAAGGACGGCGCTTATTCCTACCGGATCGGGCTGATGCTCGACCAGATGGTGAACACCTTCGGAACCGTGCCGGAGGATCTCGAAGAACTGATTTTCGCTTCGCAGGCCGTCCAGCTCGAAGCTTTCAAGTTCTTCATCGAAAACTTCCGGTTCAACAAGTGGCGCAAAACCGGCATCCTCTGGTGGAACGTGATCGACTGCTGGCCGCAGACCTCCGACGCGATCGTCGATTATTACGGGCGGCGCAAGCTCGCCTACAGCTGCATCAAAAACATTCAGCAGCCGGTCCTGATGATGATGGGCGAACCACAGGCATGGCATTGCGAGCTCAAAGTGGTGAACGACTCCGTAAAAGAGGCCTCCGGCGCCTACAAGGTGACGGATGTAACGACGGGTGAAACCGTCGCCGAAGGGCGTTACGCCTGCCCGGCCAACGGAATCGTCCCGCTCGACCCCGTGCGGCTCCTCACCGGCAAAGACCGCATGTTCCGCCTCGAATTTC